>JAIBDV010000345.1 GCA_024686055.1 Neptuniibacter sp. | reverse complement strand
TAAATATCTTCATCAAAGAAGTGATTACTGAGCGTCAGGTTCAGGCCAATGCCTGCTGCCTGCATCTGTGCCAGGTGCTCATCCGTTAGTGCGCCGGCAAGATTGTAGGTGCGGCCGCCGTAGAGCTTTGAGGGATACTGCGGATTGGCAAAGATGGACTTCACCTGGGCAGGATCAAGATAGTCGTAGTACAGCGCCAGATATTCCTGAATGGTCATATCGGGGGTGATAAAGCGGCCGGACACTTCATATTTCTGCCCTGGCTGAACGAAGTCCTGTCGGTGTCGTGCAAGTTCTATCCGGTTATGTGCGTGTGCAACGTTATCAATCTGTACAGCTTTAATCTGCTGAGGCGTCATATGGCATTCCGGTTGATAAAATAATCGGATGGACAGGGGGTATTTATTTCCTGATACGGATAACGCGTGCGGCACTGCCGCCGGGGTCGTCCCAGAATGTCTGGTTGCTATAACGTTTAATCAGTTCGGGGGGGAGAAGGTTGCGCTGTTCCCGAAAGGTCACACTCGAACGCACGGTATGCATACCGCTAACCCCAAGCTGCTGATCAAATTCAGGTCGATCAAAGGCGATGGCATTGAAGTTATGCTGGAAGGGTTCTTCCTCCAGAAATTCATAGATGGCAGGCATCACCTGGGCGGGCATACGGGCGAGTGTTTCATAGTCAACCAGCAGCAGCTTGCTGGAATGCTCACCGTAATAGGCCTCTTTTAATGCCGACCAGGCAAAGCCAACCAGGCGGCTGGGCTGGGTCAGCGCTGCTGTACGACTGAAGACGGTCTCGCGTTCGGCGTCATTACGAAACAGGCGACTATTCTCAAGCGGTTGCTGGCGTAAAATACGCTCCAGACTGTTCAGTATCTCGGCGGTATCGCGTACACAGCAGATCACTTTGGCCTGGGGATACAGCGTATGCAGTAAGGGTAGCCGGGCTGTCCAGCCCCGGTTCGTATCAAAGATAAGCTCATGCTGTTGTGCTATTTCGGTGTAATAGCCCTGCACCAGATTGTGCAAAATATGCTGGCGCTGAGTGGTGCTGAACTGCCCGGCAGCATTATGGCTGGCGCTCATGACTGCCAGGTTTGCCCGGATGAGATCTTCTACGGGACTAATGATGTCGGCATGAAAGCGTGGGTTTTGCCGTAATAGCGCCGCCAGCAACGTAGAGCCGGAGCGGGGCAGGCCGGAGATGAAATGGTAAGTCGCAGGCTGGTTGGTCATTATTGTTCTCTGCTGTTTGAACTGCTGGTCATATAATGAACTCAGGGCCTCTGCAGTCGTTTTGTTGATACCGTTATCACCTCCGGCAAAGCATACAGGTATGTTGTAAACCTGTTGTTAACAGAGCGTTCATAAAAGAATATTTTTAGGTAACGGGCTGAAGAGGGTCTATGTGAGTGACGGCTGGGTGATGTGTGATCAGCCTGCTGGGTGTATGTTTTTATTCAAATGGCGGGATTATCAACGGCAGGCAGGACAAGCGAGTATTGGTATGCCTTGTACTGTTGCTGGTAGCGTTCGAACAGTGCCGCGATTGGCGCGGGCTGGACCTGGCTGGCGGCGGTTTCCAGTTGTTGTGCGGTCTGCATCAGGTCGGCCAGCCCCATCATCCCGGCACTGCCTGCCAGGGCGTGGGCGGCCTGGGCTATTTCCGCCAGGTCGTTGTTCAGCATTGCCGTTCGTAAGCGACTGTCGGCCTGTTGCAGGGAGGCGCGCTGTTTCAATATCAGCTGCTGTTGCTCATCCGGGGTGAGGTAGTGCTGGTAGTCTGGCGGCAGCTGCGAGGCTGCTTTGTTATTTTGACCGCATTCTACCAGCTCGCCTTTCCGGTACCGGGCCAGGCTACTGTAGAGTTCCTGCAGGCGTAAGGGCTTGCCAGCCCAGCCATCCATCCCGGCGGCATGGCAGCGCTCAATCATGTCGCAGGTGGCGCTGGCGGTCAGTGCAAAAACCGGTATAGCTGCCCGTGCCGGGTCGGCGTGCTGGCGTATCCGCTGGGTGGCCTGCAGGCCGTTCATGCCGGGCATCTGAATATCCATCAGTACCAGGTCGACAGGGGCGCTATCAAGGCTGTCCAGTACGGCCTGACCATTGCTGACGGCGGTTACGGTATGGCCATCGCGTTGTAGTAGCTTGCTGATGATTTCACGATTGATGCCAGTATCGTCGGCCAGCAAGATATGCAGTGGGTCAGGGATTGCCTGGGTGATTTGCGGTGTGGCTGTTTCGGTTGTGACCCGGCGTAAATCGACGGTAAACCAGAATCGGCTGCCCTGGCCTGGCTGGCTTTCAACATCGATGGTGCCGCCCATTGCAGTAATCAGCCGCTGGCAGATCGCCAGACCGAGACCGATGCCGT
This sequence comes from Neptuniibacter sp., assembly GCA_024686055.1. GTDB lineage: Bacteria > Pseudomonadota > Gammaproteobacteria > Pseudomonadales > Balneatricaceae > Marinobacterium_C. Next base: position 1,518 of record JAIBDV010000345.1, on the reverse strand, counting down.
CCTGCTGGAGAAACGAGCCTTTGCTGACCTGCTCGAAGGGGTGAAAGATGCTGGACTGCAGCTCTGTCGGGATGCCACAGCCGGTGTCTTCGACTGAAATGAGCAAGGGCAGGTAGCCCTCATCTGCGTCCAGTGATTCCGCGCGCACATTGATCTGGCCGTGCTCGGTGAATTTGATCGCGTTTGCGATCAGGTTGACCAGTACCTGACGAATCCGTACCGGGTCGCCAATGACCTGTGCCGGTAGTGTTTCAATCACCAGTGATAGCGCCAGCCCACGTTCATCAGCCATGGGCTGAGTAAGCGCGACGGCATCCCGTAATGCCTGTTCCGGTTGAAATATCTGGTTATTCAGCGCCAGCTCCCCCCGTTCTACTTTGGCCATATCCAGCACATCATTAATCAGCGCCAACAGCTGTTCTCCTGCGTTATCCACTGTGGACAGCAGGTGCTGGTTTTCTGCTGTGAGGCTGGCTTTATCCATGAGTTGCGCAGCACCGAGTACGGCAGTCATGGGGGTGCGTAGTTCATGGCTCATAACGGCCAGGAACTCGCCTTTAGCGGCACTGGCGGCCTCAGCCTTATCTTTCGCCCGATACAGTTCGTGGGTGCGTTCGGCAACCTGTTTTTCAAGTGACTGAGTCAGCTGGCGTTCGGCGTCCAGTGCGCGTTTTTGCGTGGCTTCGTTATCCTGGCGCAGCAGGTTGTAACGATCAGCAAATGAGACGGCAAACAGCGGAATCACGCCCATGAGTGTAATCAACAGCCCGGTTTCATTCAGAATACGGGGCATGTTCAGGTAGCCCATTGAGCCGAGATTGTGGATGGTGATTGTCAGACAAAAGATAAACAGGGTTAGTACAAATAGCCGGGCCGGTCGGTAGCCTTTATGCAGGACGGTGAGGCCTGCGCCGAGTGACGAGATTGTATTCACCGGGCCAAGCATAGTGGCCCACTGTGCAGCTGTGCGGTTTTCTATCCACAGACAGGCACCTGCCAGGATGACAGAGATGACCATTAAGCTGTTCAATATATAATGCCAGCCTGGGCTGAAACGGCGTGTTTGCAGGAAATATCTGGAGTACGCCAGGTAGAAAAAATTGGCGATAGCCATACTGAGGGTAAGTGCGCGCATCGGCTGATCACCGGACAGTCCGCTGACATACTGGTGGAAAAAGCCGTTGAAAATGACGAAGTAGGCCAGGAAGGACAATATAAACAGGCTGAAGTAGCAATAAAGTGCTTCACGCAGGATAAGGGTGATTAGCAGGTAATAAATGCCGATCCCTAGCAGCACACCACAGAGCAGCATATGCAGTGCAGTTTTCTGGTCAGTCGCCTCAATAAAGGCTGAAGGTCGCCATACGTTGATAGACAGATTAATGGAGGTATGGGTGCTGACTTCCAGGTAGAGGGTGCGTGTTTCGCCCGGTGTTATCTTGACGGGGAACAGGTTGGCGCGATGATTGATTGGTCGCCCCTCAACCGGTGTTGATGTGCCGAGCGTCAGCGGCTGCC
>JAIBDV010000179.1 GCA_024686055.1 Neptuniibacter sp. | reverse complement strand
TGGGGCTGGGCGTGTTGTGCGGGTATTTGTTACGGCGCTGGCTGCAGCAGGCAGTAACGGACTGATACAAAAATGCCCCTGCGCCCCTGCGCCCCGTCGAAACGTGGCCCAGGGGCAGGGTGTTAGCGCCGTTGATCAGACTTTAAACTGGCCGACAAACTGACGTAAATCCTGTAACGATTGCTCCATCCCTTTGCTGGCTTCAGACGTCCGCTGGGCGCCATCGCTGGTATGGTTGGCGACTTCGGTAATGCGCACCAGATTCTGGTTAATCTCCAGCGCCACTTCCGCCTGTTGCTCAGAGGCCGATGCAATATGCGTGTTTAGTTCAGCGATCTCTTTTACCGCCTGGGAGCCGGTTTCCAGCGCATCGGATGTCGCCTTGGCTTTTTCAAGGCAATCCACCGCATTCTGCTGGCCACGCTGCATGGTATCCACAGCCTGTTTTGCCTGTACCTGCAGGCTTTCCAGCAGTGCCTGGATATCCTGGGTTGAGCTTTGCGTCCGTTGCGCCAGTTCGCGTACCTCATCGGCAACCACGGCAAAGCCACGGCCACGTTCACCGGCACGGGCCGCCTCGATCGCCGCATTCAAAGCCAGCAGGTTAGTCTGCTCGGCAATGCCCTTGATCGCTTCCAGTACCCTGTTAATACGGTCGGTTTCACTGGCCAGTGAGGTAATTACATCAGCCGCATTAGACACATCATCGCTCAGGTTCTGCATGATCACCTGGCTGTCTGAAGCTGATACCATCCCTTCAGATACCTGTTCCAGCACTACCTGACCAAGCTGGGCTGCGCGTTCGGTACTTTTCGCCACTTCAGCAACGGTTGCAGCCATTTCCTCTACCGCAGCGGCCACCATCTCTGTTTCCTGTTGCTGGCGGTCAACATAAACGCAGGTATTATCCATCACCTCAACGGTCTGCACTGAACGCTCACACAGCTGATCTGAGGTCTGACCAATGGTACGAATCATATCGGCCAGCTTCTGTAGCAGCTGGTTAAATGCGTGCGCAGTCTGGCCCGTTTCATCTGTGGTCTTATCTTCCAGCCGCAGCCGCAGATCTCCATCCCCATTCACCAGATCGAGGATACGATCACGCATCGACACCACCGGCCCGGAGATGGCGCTGGCAATAATAAACGGCAAAATTAACGAGATCACTAACGCCACTGCCGCCATGATCAGAATCAGCGTGGCACCTTCCCGTTCATCAGCTTCAGCCTTTTTGGCTGCGTTCTGGGTCAGTTGTTGCACCGAACTCAACGCCGCACTGAGCTCATGTTCAATACGCACCTCAAGAGCGACAAGAGGCTGCGCCTGACGATAGGCACTGGTCACCTCCCCCCGTATCAGCAGCTCGAACAGTTTTAAAGCTGTATCGTTATACTGCTGATGCTCCCGATCAATCGAGGTTAACTCTGTTCGCAGTGAGCGAAATAAAGCAACAGCCTCAGCGGAATGCGAAAGGCGGATCGCCTCGTCAACCTTAGCTTCTGCTGCTTTAAATTCCGTATCAACCTTGTGTGCGAGCCCTTCAAAGGTTGCTCTGAGCTGGGCAAGGCTTTCATGTGCTGGCAGGTTATTTTTTTCCGCAAAACCTGCCGCTAATCCTCGCTCAAATATCACCACCTGTTCGAGGTTATGCTCAGTAATTTGCGCGATCATATTGGTGATTGGAATATCTTCCTCAGCAATATCGACCAGCTCATTACCTATTTTATTCATCTGAACCAGTGCCACTGTTGCCACTGCCACCAGCAGTGCCAGCTCAACCGCCGCAAAAAGGTAGATTCGAGTAGAAATTTTAAATGATTGCAAGAATGTCATTACGCTATCCTGGTGCATAGCTTCACTTATTGAAGCGAAAACCGATAAGTGTCCCTGTAAGCTTAGAATTAAACGCTGCTGATCTAAAACAGGCAAGCTAAAATTTCGATCATTAACAGTTAATTGCATTCCCTGTTAGCCCGCCAAAGAAGCACGACTATCATTATAGGGGTCTCACTCTTTAGGGAAACACCCAGCTTCGTTAGCTCACAGCCATCTGCAGGCCCTGAAATCCGGTGCTTATCGCCAGAAACAATAACAATAACGCCCCCATACGCGTCAGGGCTGCCTGTTGGTGCGCCAGCTGGCGACGTAATTCCTGCCCGAGCAAAGCCACCCCGTAACGCACCAGCAACACCGGTATCACAATGGCCCCCAGGCCAAATGCCATCGCCAGACCAGCGCCCATTACGGGGTCACCACTCTGAGCCGCAGCAGCCAGCAATCCAAGTAACGGTACACAAGGGTTCAGTGCCAGCGAGCCTCCCAGCAACAACAGCTGTAGTCCATTACGTTCAGGCGGCACACCGCCGGCATCCGTGGCGATCATTTGTGGACGGGGCGTTTCCGTGACAGCGTTTACCGGCACGGGAGCCTGACACCCGCCCTGCCCAGCTTGCAAAAATAACCGAAAAGCCAGCCAGGCAGTCAGTACGGCGACCCCCAGAGGCAGTACGGGATGTGCCAGCATTTGTTCAACTGACGCCCCCAGCCAGCCGGCGACCCCTCCTAACACCATGTAACCGAGCAAACGGCCCAGCATAAACGGCATAATCAACGCTCGAAACGGCTGACTGGCCGCTGGCCCCAGCAGCACTGGGCCCAGATAAGGCAGACAGGTCAGGTTGCAGGGCCCACTGCCAAAACTCAGGCCAATCAGAAACGCTCCCAGCACCCCGGCGCCGAACAGGTCCGCCGTCATGCAGAGCCTCCCTTACCGGGTTTTGCTGCTTTTGTGGCTGGGCGTACCGTCAGGTCCGTAATACTGATCTTATCCCAGTTTTTTTGGGCTTTATTACGCTGTTTAAAATACTGCGGGTCCGCACTGAACAACGGCAGGTTCAGGTAGCGAATCTGCAGTACATCTTTGTCCGGGCAGAACTCCACACAGCGGCCACAGAGGGTGCAATCAGCCAGCGTTATATCATGGGCCTTGTCGGTATCGTTATGGTCGGTTTGCAGCTCACGAATATCCATCGGACAGGCTTGCGCGCACAGTCCGCATTTATCACAGCGGGCACTGCCCTGTTTTACCAGCCGGGCCATGCCCAGTTTACGAAACAGCGCATGCATGGCCAGCAACGGGCAGACCCGGCAGAATGGCTGGCGCAGCGTCAGCGCCATGGCCACCATCAGACCAAACAGAAAATCTCCGATCACCGACAATGCCATATAGGGATAGCTGGCGGTATCCACATACAGCTGCTCATTGGTGCCGTTAACCAGTGTTGTCATAATGCGGCTGGGGCATATTTTGCAGAACGGATCGCCCAGCTCCTTACTGACAAACCCCAGGCTGCTCAGCGCGGGCAAACCAAACACCAGCACGCCCAGCATCAGCCATTTCACCGGCCGCAGCTTATCAACCCAGCCGTTCGATAAACTGTTCACCTTGCGCAGACCCAGCTTCTGGCCGATCAGGTGCACCACTTCCTGGAAAAAACCCAATGGGCAGATCCAGCCACAGAAGGCTTTGTTGAGCACCACAAACATCAGCAGGAAGGTGCCAAGGGTGGTCAGGATCGGCAGGAAGAACATCAGCCAGTTACCGCTGTCCATCGCCCGGCCCAGGCCATGGCCAACCTGGTGTTGCAAAGGGATCAGCGCACAATAATCAGCGCCCTTCTCATCGTAGGCACAGGCCAGTGATGGCAGTGCACCGGACAGTTTGTCCGCCGCATACACGCCCATCACCGCAGCCCCATAAACCAGAAAGACAAACGCCAGTAACTGGACTGCCCGGCGTAACAGGGTGAGGTTAGTCAGAGTCATTTCGATTTTCTCCGTGACTGTTGCGGTAGTCGACGATTCACCGCCAGGCCCACGCCAAACCCAAGAGCAGCCACCGCCAGCCCCAGGCCGTAGCTCTGCCAGTTAGCGGGGCTCGGGTGGTAGGGTGCGCTCAGGCTGGTGTTATAGATCACCCCCTGATCACGGATATAGGTGGTCAGTTGCCACTCCAGCGGGCGGTTATTACGGCGGCCCGGTTTAATCTCGGCGAAATCTTCGGGCAGCGTAAGGCTGAGAATGCCCTGCTCATCGGTGAGCATATCCAGCCGGGTGCCCGCCTGGGTGCTTAACGTAATCGGCTGCTGTGGCATCCGTTGCTGATCAAAACGGACTTCAAACCGATAGGGTTTGCGGGTTTCATAGCGCCGATGTTCACGAGGTAATGGGGCTGGCACGATTTCCAGCCGGGATAACGGCTGGGCCAGCAGCTCAGATGGCGAGTGGCCGGAGGGCTTGCCATTGAGGTAGAGATACCGCAGCGCAACTGCTTCGCTCTCGGCTGAGGCCTGGCGGGCCACCAGCGCGTGATAATTATTCATGCCGGTCGAGCTAACTGTTACCACCCCCTCATCAGGGATCAGTGACTGCAACGCCAGATCGGGCTGATGAAGCACAACCGAGTGCTGCCCAGCCCGCTCCCCTTTCAACCTGAACTGCTTCCCTGGCCGTTTGCCATGTCCACCGTGGGCACCTGGCGCTGTTAGTACGGGCTGCCAGACCAGCTGCGCCTGGGCAGCCGGTAAATAAAGCGCTAGCAAAACCGGCCAGCAAGGACGCAAAAGCTTCATAACACAACCTGTCCATGAAAATGTGCGCGCATTCTATCGGCCTGGCTAACAAACGCCGCTGTGGCATATTGTCACAGCCCTCATCATCTCAAGGCTGCCCCGTGCGACAACATGTCACATTCATGACCGGATGCCAGGCCCGTATAGTGCGCCCACCTGAAGCCTGCCCCTCTCAGCAACAATGGCCCTGTACTACGCCCCCTTCCGTAGCGCAGGTTACCGTCTGGCACTGAACCTGGCAGGCCACCCCTGTCGTACATGGAGTTATCAATGCGCGTTTCCCCGCTTTATCTGTTCTGCAGCCTGGCTGCCACCAGCTGTGCTACCGCTGCACAGGCCTCCGACAGCCCTGAAACCAGCAGCCAGCGCGGCCTGGAATCACTGACCGTGATTGGCAGTAATGCCAGCCAGAACGCCAACCTGGGCGGTTTGCCGCTCAAGCAGCTGCCGATTAATGCCCATGTAGTCAATGCCGAAGAAGTGGAGCGGCTGAAGTTCGTTGACCCTGATGAGCTGCTGGACCGTATTCCCGGTGAAACCCAGGTGCGTAACCTGCGTATTCCTAACGGCGGTAAAAGCTATACGATCCCGATGGTGGACGGTATTCCACTGGAAAGCCCCTATGAAGGTGCCACCCAGCGCATGGACCGGGTTAATACCAGTGATATTGAGCGGGTAGAAGTGATCAAAGGCCCGGTATCGGCACTCTATGGCAACAACGCCTTTGGCGGCGTGGTTAATGTGGTAACCCGCCCGGCACCGGAGCAGACAGAAACCCGTCTCTGGGCGGAAAGCGGGATGTTTAACCGTGAGCGCTACGGCATCAACAGCGGTGGGCAACTGGGTGACATGGGCTACTTTATCGACGGTAATCTGCGGCGGCTGGATGGCCTGCGTGAAGGCACTAAAAACGACCGCGACCAGATCAGCAGCAAGTTCAGTTACAGCCTGGGGGATGACACCGAACTGACCGCCCGGCTGGAGCGACTGGAAGAAACCCTGATCGCTCGTGGTGACCTGACCGCCGAGCAGATTGCCACCGACCCTAAACAGGCGGGCTCGCTCAGTTCATCCACCGACTATGAACAGGACAGCGCCTCGATGCGCGTTGAACATCAGCTGGACAGCGGCGCACTCGATCTGGCGCTGTCCTGGCGCGAAAAAGATACCATTGGTATCTCCCGCTTCCGTGGCCCCCAGAATGAAAACGATGTGGGCATTGGCAGCAAGCTGATGTACCGCCATGATTTCGAGGCATCCAACCTGATCGTCGGCACCGATCTCTACCGTGGCGAGCAGGACACCCTGCAATACGCCCGCACCGACCTCAGCCTGAGCGGCCCGGCCACCCACTCAACCGGTGATCTGGATATCGACGCCTGGTTTGGCCAGTATCAGTTTTCGCCGATCGATAAACTGACCATCACCGCCGGTGTGCGTCATGAAAACATCGAGATGCGTTCCAGCAACTACAGCGACAGCGCCCGGTTCAGTGATCTGTCGCCCAAACTCGGTGCCAGCTGGCAGTTCAGCCCGCACACTATGCTGTGGGCGAATATCTCTGAAGGCTTTTACGCCCCCAGCCTGAGCAACCTGTTTAACAGCGATACCGGTAACCCGTCACTGAAACCGGAACAGGCCACCAATATCGAAATCGGCCTGCGCGGCACAGTCGGCGATATCAGCTACGACAGCTCGGTGTACCACAACACCATTGAAGATTACCTGGTGACTCAGGAGTTTTTCGAAAACGGTGTTGAGGTTGAACGCACCACCAATGCAGGCCAGGTGACCGTACGCGGGCTGGAAACCGTACTCGAATATGCCCCGCGTAATGC
>JAIBDV010000138.1 GCA_024686055.1 Neptuniibacter sp. | reverse complement strand
TAACACTCCGCCGGAACTGGTGTGCTGTAATGCTGATACAGCGCTACTGTGTCTCATAACCGGTATCACGACGGAAAGCCAGTTAATGGATGCTCATGACCGTCTCAACAGCGTGCGAGCCAGTCTACTTGGGGTTGTCATGAATGATCAGTTCGCGCCGGGGTTACTCGCAGAGTTACATCGAGAAACGCACCGGCTTGATCGCTTACTCCCCCGGTTGGCAAATGCTTTACGCCGCTGGTTAAATCGAAGCCAGCTGCTGCTGCAGAATCTTTAACTCTGTGCGCTTGCCAGCGTATAGCTACGGAATTAACCACGGGCAATCACCAGTACAGTTGCATCATCGACCTCTTGTGTAAGGGTAATCGGATATCGGTTAATCAGTGTCTGGCAAAGTCTCAACGGTGGTTGCTGGTAACCTTGCGCTAAGATCGTTTGTAGAACAGGGGCGATGGGTTCTGCAGCATCATTCAGTCCGTCAGACCAGCATACGAGTCTTTCACCTGCACGCATGAATAAGCTATGTTGCTGATAGAGTGCACTGCTGGTTAACATTCCAGGCAAAGGGCCGTTGATATCCAGTGCCGTCTGATCTGTTTCACTGATGTGTACAGGCGCGGGGTGACCCGCATTTGCCAGCGTTACTACTCCGTCAGCAGCCAGTTTGATAACCATTAGGGTTGCCAGTGTCGTTGAAAGCACCTCGTCACTGTTGAACTGTACTGAAATTTGACTGAGTAATTGTGCAGGTGTCAGCTTGCCTGCCATACCGACACAGAGCCCGCGCAGGTAACCCGCAAGAGCATAGCTATATCGATGTGCTTCGCTGCCATGGCCCATCAAATCTGCGAATATGAGCAGATGATTTTCTCCATCCCAATGGTGTATTAACAGGTCTCCCCCTCCAGGGGTTGGTTGTCGGCTTCTGACAGCGGCTTCAAATTCTCCCATCTTGTCAGGCACTGTAGGTTTAAGGCCAAGTGTCAGCAATGTATTTAATTGCTGCTGATAGTGTGTCTGCAGATGCGCTCGGCGCAAAAGTGCCCGGCTGATACAGCTTTCCAGGAGTGCCTTACTCAGCGGTTTTGTCAAAAAATCATCGATCGGCCTCTGACGGGCAAGCACGGTATGTTCCGGGGTTTTTGAGCCACTCATCAGGATAAAGGGTAAGGTTTTGAATTCGGCAACACGCATCAATTGATCATAGAGAGAGAAGCCATCCAGTTCTGGCATTCGTATATCACATAACACCAGCGCAGGCTTATAGCGGACAATTTCTTCCAGTGCTCCGCTGGAGTCCTGTACTGTTTTTACACGGTAGGAATCAGCAAGAAAACTTTGTATCAGAGCGAGCTGCACGGGGTCATCATCGATCACCATAATTAGCGGCATCGTCTCTGCCCTTTCTTCGTCTGTCCGGGTCAAACGGATCAGATTCAGGTGGTCCAGTCGCTGGTAACCCGGGCAGTAGCTTATATCGGGGAACAACTGACAGATCAGTCGTAACCCCATACCTCCCTCCCCGGCCTGGAGTTCTTCAGCTGGCTGATGAAAACTGGCAAAACCATTGAATGGTGCCCCGTTATCCAGAATTTCCAGCCCCCACAAGCCCAGTTCTCTGGTCAGGGTTATCCAGCAGCGGTCAGGTGCCGGGTCAGGGTGATGGCACAGGTTGACCAGCAACTCACTGACGGCCAGCAAAAAATCGTTTGCTCCAGGTACCTGATTGTCAGCCAGTATCGGTGAGAGCCGGGATCTGACCTCTCTTGCCAGCTCAAGACTGGGCGGCGCTTCCATCTCGAAGTAAATTTCCATATTGCCTCCGTTGAAGGGTATATCTGACGTACATTAATACACAACTCATTGAAAAATTAGTGAGTTTTGGATCATTCTGCTTTTCTTTAAATTATCAGAGAAATGCCCTTTGGTTGGCGAAACAACTCTCGTAATGATGAAATCAGGTTACACTTGATCATTATGGTAGAAAAGGAAGGCAGGAGCCCGTAACCATGAGTGAGAATGTTTGTTCGATACTAATCGTAGAAGATGACCCGGCAATGGCCGCATTGATACAGAGTTATCTGGATGGTCAGCCGATGTCACTGACGCTGGCCGATTGTGGTCAGCAGGCTATGCAGCTCCTGTCGTTGCAAAGTTACGACGCTGTACTGCTGGATCTCGGCCTTCCAGATATGAGTGGACTTGAGATCCTGCTGCATATGCGTGCTGAACAAATCCCCGGGCAGGTGATTGTGGTAACGGGCGATGCTTCAATGAATACTGTTATTGAAGTAATGAAATCAGGGGCACGAGATTTTCTTGCAAAACCTTTCTCAAAAAGCCGGCTGCTCACAACGTTGAATAACTGTGTTGAATATCAGCGTTTACAGCAAGTGTTGAACACCTATAAACAGGACTTTGATCGCCAGCAGTACGGAGGGTTTATTGGTTCATCATTGGCGATGCAAAGGGTTTATCAAGTTATAGAAAGTGCTGCTCAGTCAAAAGCGACAGTATTTATCACAGGGGAAAGTGGTACCGGTAAAGAAGTCTGTGCTGAAGCGATACATAAAAATAGTGACCGTATTGGTAAACCATTTATTGCAATTAACTGTGGTGCCATCCCAAAGGATTTGATCGAGAGTGAAATTTTTGGCCATGTTAAGGGGTCCTTTACCGGTGCGATTAAAGATCGCGATGGTGCAGCACGTGCAGCACATGGTGGCACTTTGTTTCTGGATGAAATCTGTGAAATGGAATTATCCTTGCAAAGTAAGCTGTTGCGTTTTCTGCAAACAGGCACCTTGCAAAAAGTGGGCAGTGATCGAGTAGAGCCTGTTGACGTACGTATTATTTGCGCTACCAATAAAGATCCACTTCAACAGGTAAATATAGGAGACTTTCGAGAAGATTTATTCTATCGACTGCATGTCTTACCTATACTTTTACCACCGTTGAGGGAGCGGGATAATGATATTATCGAGATCGCACGTTCCTTATTGTTACAATATGCTAAAGAAGAAGGTAAAGATTTTAGTTGCTTCAGTGTGGATACGGAACTGGCACTAGCAGCCTACCCCTGGCCTGGAAACGTTCGTCAATTACAAAATGTTATCCGCAACATCGTGGTTCTACACCAAGGGGAACAGGTTACTGCGGTTATGCTGCCAGCCCCTCTGGACAATCATGTATCCCCTGTTGCGAAGCCCCCGCGATCATTGTCAGAAAGCAGGGTCTCCCAATCATTACCCCTTGCTCATATGACTGCAGTGAATAATCAGAGTGGCCAATGGGGAGGAGATCTAAAAGATCAGATTCGGCCTCTGGCAGAACTTGAGCGGGAGGCGATCGAGCATGCTATTACCGTTTGTGATGGCAGTATTCCAACCGCATCTCATTACCTCGGCATCAGTGCCGCTACGATTTATCGTAAACGTAATAGCTGGAAAGAGTGATCTGAGTCCGAACTATTTAAATTTGTAATCTAAATCTTCCAATGCAGTTAACGCGGGTTCTAGCTCTAATAAAAGACGATCAGCAGGTTCTGAAACCTGCTGAAACTCACCACGTTTACACTGCTGTTCTACTTCCGTTGCCAACTGCTGAATACGAACGAGTCCGTAGGCTGCCGCACTACTTTTGAGGCTGTGTACTTCCCGTTCCAGGCATTCGTAATCCTGAGTGGACAGCGCATTGGACATAACCTCCTTGCGTTCTCGTGCATTTCGAATAAAGAGCTCGATTAGCTGTGGAAACACACTATCATCTACGTCTTGCGCCATCTGTTGCAGGGCACTTATATCCAGTTGAGAGTAAGCGTCTGGAGGTATTGTTTCTTGAATACTGTCAATCAGCACCGGAGGCGTATTTTCTGAGCTGTTATCATTCCACCTGGCAACCATGGATAGTAAGGCATCTCGGCGCATCGGCTTATGCAAATAATCATTCATGCCTGCAGCCTTGAATGCTGCTTTTTCTTCCGGCTGATCATGTGCAGTCATTGCAATAATTGTAATCTCGGCATCTGGTTCGGGCAGGGCTCGTATGCTGCGTGTTGCTTCGATACCATCCATTACCGGCATCGAGATATCCATTAATACCATCTGGTAGTGATTTTTCTGAACTGCTGCGACTGCTTCTTCTCCGTTGCAGGCAATGTCGACCTTATGGCCAGCAGTAACCAGCATATGCTCTGCCATCATTCGATTGGTTTCATTGTCTTCTGCCAGCAGAATATAGCAGCTGTTTGTTTCTGTATTCGCAGAGGCGTTGCATTGCTCGGGGGGCTCAACCTGAGCCAGGGTTAACTCAAACCAGAACTGACTTCCTTTGCCAGGGGTTGAGGCGACTTGTATACAGCCTCCCATACGCTCAATTAGCCGCTGGCTGATTGCCAAACCCAGGCCGGCCCCTTCTTGAGTTCGATTGTAGTCTGAGCCCAGCATGCTGAAGGCCTTGAATAAGTGTTTTAACTGCTCTGGTGTCATTCCCGGCCCGGTATCCTGGACCGTAAAGCGTAATTTCCCATCGTGCATCCGGGTATCAAGAGTCACCCTGCCGTGCGCGGTAAACTTTATCGCATTGCCTAGCAGGTTTAATAAAACCTGCCGCAGGCGGCCTGCATCAATGCTGACCCAATCTGGAAGGTGGTCATTGATATTCACCGCTAATGATAATGACTTCTTCTGTGCTAGCGGCTGCACCAGGTCAATCACACTTTGTGTCAGGGCTACCAGTTGGCATGGCTGGTTATTTAATTGCAGTTTTTCTGCATCCAGCCGAGACAGGTCTAGCAGGTCATTAATCAATAAGGCAAGACTGCTTCCTGCCTCCAATGCTGTTTTGATGTAGTGATTACGCTGAGAGGGGGCTGTTTCTGTTTGCAGGAGCTCCAGCATACCCATCATGCCATTGAGGGGGGTACGGATTTCATGGCTCATTACCGCAAGGAAGTGGCCTTTTGCATCCCGGCTTGCCTCTGCCAGTTGGCGCTTTTGCTCTAGCAACTGTTCCGACTCTTTATCGGCCGTTATGTCCCCATAGATTGATAGTATGCCGCCATGGCGAGTACTCAGGGAGCGTTCGCGTAACCACTTTCCGGACTTCTGTCTGATATCACGGCTTTCCTCTGATCCTTGATGATAACTTTGGGCGTCCTGCAGCCAGATATCGGGCGTGTTGATAGCATCAGGAAATAAGCCCTGGACCACAGCCTGAGTCATAATTTCACTGTAGGTCTGGTCGCTATTAAGGGGTGTATTATCATCGGTAAGAAGCGTATGTGCGCAGCTGTTTGCCCAGATAAGCTGGTCATTACTATCAAAGAGCATAACGCCTTCATTGCTGCTATCCAGGGCGTCTTTTAACAACTGTGCTTCGCGCTCAGCCTCAAGTTCCGCTGTTACATCACGCACCAGCATTACATGCCCAGGCGTTTGCTTACGTGTATGGAGCTGGATAGATACGCCTTTTATTTCCCCATATTCGCACCGGGCAATACTATGTTGTTCGACAGTTTCGTGGATCACGGAGTCATTCGAAGTGGCGATGTCCGCTATGATTTCAGCATATTGTGGTAAGAATAAAGAGATCGGGTGGTTGACGAGCTGATCTTGCCTCCAGCCAAATACCTTCTCTGCATAGGGTGTTACGAGGTCGATTTTACCCTGACCATCTACAACAACGATCACACCGTCTACGTTATTCAACGTTTCGTTTAGTAACTCCCGTTCCGAGTCCATGTCTGCCAGAGTTGAAGCCAGACGCCTGGATAATCGGTTAAAAAGTACAGCTTCTTCACCGAATTTCTCTGCATCACGGATTTGATAGCCGACACCATGGTTAACAATGTCGGGCATGGCCTTTGCTAATACATTCAATGAACGTCGGTGCTGCCATAAAATCAGTACGATGAGTACACCAGCGACAAGGGTCAACCCCAGCATTAACCGGTACCAGCTTTCCAGCCAGTAGCCAGAAGTGATGGCCTCCGGGCTTAGCCAGCCATAGATAATCAGCCCGGTCATCGCTGTCCAGATGAGTGTAAAAACCGGTAATGCCCACCTTGCTGTCATAGTATTAATAGCTCCGTATCAGAGGCTGTTCTTCCTGATACAGTATGGAGCAGAGATGACAGACTTTCCCAGCTTAGCCATTCCTGGCTGCTGTTTGTGTCATTAAGCGAGGCTTCCAGTTCAAATACACCACCAGTGACACCGGGCTGCAGCGCTAAAGCCGTCTGTGCGGTTATCAGTGCCCACTTGGACACTTGTTCGTACTGTAAGGGTGACAGGTGTATATCACTTAAAGGTAGCGGTGTCTGCTGGCTGCGGGTTGCAAGGCAGTAGTCTATTTTGAGGGGGGTGACAGCGGTGTCCACCCGATAGACCAGGGTCAGCTCCCCTGTAACCAGCATATTACTTAGTGCTGTACTGCTGATCAGGCAAGGTCTATCTGCATGGGCACGTCGGCTCAGCCAACTTTGCCAGGCTTCTTCCATATGCTCACATAGCTGGTCATCTTGCCATGGTTTGCACAGAAAGCGGTGACAGGCACCACTGTTCACGGCTTTCGATACAGCCTCAAAATCAGCCTGGCCACTTAGCAGATAACGTTGAGTATGTGGGTGCCGAATCTTAACACGGGAGAGAAAATCAACGCCGCTAAGTCCTTTCATTCTGTAGTCACTGAGTACAACAGAAACGTCGTATTGCTCAAGCCATGTCAGCGCTATGACGGGGTCATCGGTCGTTAAAACAGTCCAGCGGCCTCTGAATACTCGTTTCAGGGAGCGAAGTATGGATGGCTCATCGTCCAGTACCAGCATTACTCTTTCCATTACCACACTCCGTGTTTTATACGTTCAAAGGCTATGGTGTGAAGCATAGTAACCTGAGCTGGTGTTGCCAATGGCACTATCAGAGGATGGCTAACCAGATGAATGCATGAACCTCTGCGCTACCGGATAGATTATCTGATAGACCGACGTCTTTACCTGCCATGTTATCCTGCATAATTGCCATTTGATCTATGTGCTGAAACTGGTGAAAAGTGGTTATTCGTCACGGCTGAATTACCTCACAGAGGCCTTCTGGGATGGTTGCAGCCAGTATACTGTTGAGGAAATTAATGAAGTCAATCCTGATTACCGGCTGCTCCTCTGGGATCGGTTATTTTGTTGCGCGTGAATTGCATATGCGTGGTTACCGGGTGTTTGCGACGGCCCGTACTAAGGCCGATGTTGTTGCACTGCAGGCGTTAGGGCTGGAAAGTCATCAGCTGGACCTGGATTGCAGTGATTCTATTAACCGTGCGCTGGACTGGGTGCTGGCGCAGACCGGCGGAGAGTTGTTTGCCCTGTTTAATAACGGTGCCTTTGGTCAGCCCGGTGCCGTTGAAGACCTGAGCCGGGATGTACTGCGGGCGCAGTTTGAGACCAATCTGTTTGGCTGGCATGAGCTGACCTGTAAGGTGCTGCCAGTGATG
>JAIBDV010000206.1 GCA_024686055.1 Neptuniibacter sp. | reverse complement strand
CACTCTGGCAAGGTTATCTTCGGTACCACTGTGACCATTCTGAATGTGGAAACAGAGGAAGAGATGACTTACCAGATCGTAGGTGATGATGAGGCTGATCTTAAAGAGAAAAAGATCTCTATCAACTCACCTATTGCCCGTGGCCTGATTGGTAAAGAAGAAGGCGACATTGTCGCTATTACCACGCCAGGTGGTATGGCTGAGTTTGAAATTGATCAGGTGCAACATATCTGATCGGTTTTGATGCTCAACTAAAAAAACCGCGCCTGGCGCGGTTTTTTTTGGTCTGCAGTTTGAGAGACGAGTGACTCAGCTCGGCGGCGTGCTGAACTCGCGCACGGCATAGGCCACCCGTTCTTTAACACTGGCGCGGCGGCGGCCCTCTTTTTCCAGCTGCTTCAGGCGCGGGTTGAGGCCGCAGTCATTGGCGATTTGAATGGCCAGTCCGGGCCGGGCATTCATTTCCAGAATCAGTGGGCCTTTATTTTTGTCCAGTACGATATCGCAGCCCATATAGCCCAGCTCGGTGACTTCATAACAGGCGGCGGCCAGGTGCAGGATTTCCTCCCAGTGGGGTACCGTCAGCTGATCAAAGGTGATGTCGGTGTCGGGATGATGGCGGATGGGGCGGTCAAACTGCACCGCATTAAGGCCACGGCCGGTGGCCAGGTCCAGTCCAACGCCGACAGCGCCCTGATGCAGGTTGGCTTTGCCATCCGAGGTATGGGTCGCCAGTCGTAACATGGCCATGACCGGGTAGCCCAGGAAGGTGATCACTCGGACATCGGGCACTCCTTCATAGCTGTAATCGGCAAATACCGGATCAAATTCAACTCGGGCTTCAATCATTGCGACGTCGGGTTTGCCGCCCAGTGAATAGAGCCCGCCAAGGATGTTGGAGACATCGCGTTGAATATCCAGCAGGGTTAGGCGCTCACCGCTGGGTTTAAGAAAGTACTCACCATCACGCTCGACAATCACCAGAATGCCTTTGCCGCCACTGCCCTGGGCGGGCTTGATGACGAAGTCATTCAGGCTGTTGAGCAGGCTGCCTGCTTTACTGGCTTCGTGCTGGGTACGAATCACGCCGATCAGTTCAGGTACGGCAATGTGTGCATCTTCAGCCAGTCGTTTTGTTTTCAGCTTATTATCAACCAGTGGATAATTGCGCCGGTCATTGTAGCGGCCGATGAACCAGCTGTTACGCTCGTTCATTCCCATGATGCCTTGCGCACGCAGCTGGTTGGGCCAGCACCAGTTAATCATGGCTCTGGCCCTTATGGCGCACCAGTGGTTCGAAACGCACCAGTTCAGTCAGTCGATAGCCGGTGTACTGGCCCAGCAGCAGGTTGATAGCCAGCATTACCAGTAACAGCTCCGGGAAATTGAAGGTCAGGTGTTCAACCAGCGGGTTGGTCATCAGCAGGTAAGCCAGCGAGGCAACCAGCAGGCTGCCTGAGCCCTGGGTCAGTACTTCGCGAGCACCTTCCTCTTCCCACAGGATCGACATGCGCTCGATGGTCCATGCCAGGATGATCATCGGGAAGAAGGTGACGGTCAGTACCTGTTCTAGTCCCAGCTTGAAGCTGATAATGCTCAGGGTGGCCATGATGCCGATAACGACGATGACCACCGAGGATATTCGGGCGACAAGCAGAAGGTTAAGGTTACTCAGGGCTGAGCGTATCCACAGGCCGATCGAGACGACGACGATAAAGATGGCCAGCCCGGTCAGTAAGGTGGTCTGGATAAACGCCAGAGCCATCAGAATTGGCATAAATGTGCCTGAGGTACGGATGCCGACGATAACCCGCAAAAATACCACGATCAGCGTGCCGATTGGCACCAGCAGGATGGTTTTGAAAGCGTTCTGATCAGCTACTGGCAGGCTGTAGATTGAAAAGTCGATCAGGGTGGCCTGTTCGGCTTTGGCACTGCGTAACGCCAGGGTGCGGGCGCTGGTGTCATTGACCAGGGTTGAGAAGCGCACCTGTGAGTCCTGACCACCGCTGACATCCAGTAACGAGGTGCCACCTTGCTGCCAGATCAGGAAATTCTCAGACAGGCCTTCGACGCTGTGCGCGGGATCAAAGTAGAGCTGCTTGTTCTCGCTGAAGACTTCGATCCGGCTGACAAGGGCCTGATTACGGCGGCGGTCTTCAAGTTCAATACCTTTGATCACCCGGGCGGGTATCTTTGCCAGTGCTAATAACTGGACGATCGTTTCTGCATCCACCCCGGAGCCAGAGGACAGGTTCTGTAATACCTGAACATCCTGGGAAGGGGCGGGGTTATTGAGCAGTTGTAGTAGTTGCACGGTCAGGCTCTGATTGTCAGCAGACTGCTGCTGTGCTTCATCCACGATGGCCCGCGCTGCCGTCATAACAGGCCCATCCAGATCAACGGCGGCCAGCTCGGGTGCCGTGGTCAATGGGGTGACGGGAGGCTGGTGATCAAGGCGGCTGGCCTGCAGGCGGTAATAGATGGTCTGCTTGCCGTCCGCGAGGCGCTTGGTCCATTGCGCCCGGTTCTGAGTTTCATTCTCTTTCAGGGCGAAGCCATAGCCGGAGGAGGCGAAGTCCTCCTGCACGGTCTGGTAGCCGTTGCCACCGCTGGGCCGGGCCAGTGATACCATCACCGGTTTGTTCTGGGCCTGAAAGCTGATCTGAGCTTCGATGGTCCATAGTTGCTGACGCTCCCCTGGCAGTAGCGGGAAATCCAGCGTGAAGTGTTTGTACAGCGTCAGGCCTGTACCCAGGGCGATCAGTAGCAGTGCGATCAGATAAAGTTGCAGCTTCTCTCTATGCATCAGCGGGTAGCCTCGGCTTTTGGTCGATCTTCAGGCTGGTCGGCGATGTAGCTTTTACTGACATCGACGATGACAAGGTCCTGCAGGAAATCCCGGCCAATCAGGACCGGATACTCCAGGTGACTGCGATCGGCCAGGTTGACATCCAGACGCTGGACGACACCGCCGATCTGGATTTTAAGCTCAATGACAGGGCGTTCGACTACACCTTTGTCTTTGCGCTTGATTCTGACCGTACGCTTGAGCGGCAACTCCTGAACCATTGGCTTGGCATTGTTGCTGCTGCTCTGGAAACGCACCCAGTTTTTGCCATCGCGCTCGAACAGTTCAATCTGAGTCGCGTGCAGTGAGGTTGTGCGGGCTCCGGTGTCGATACGTGCCGGTAACTGCAGTTCCAGCGCCGGGATCTGGCTTATTTCGGCTTCACCAAACAGTTGCTTATTACCCACTTTAACCGGTGTATAGACCGTGACTTTACGGGTAATCGTGCGCGGTTTTGGGCAGGCGACCGGTTTGGCCGGGGGGGCTTTAACCGGCGCAACTTTGGCGGGTTCTGCTGGAACGACAGTCACAGGAGGCGTTGTCGGAGGGGCGGGGCGTGCTTCGCTCAGGGTCTGACAGCCGGTCAGAAACGACAGCATTAACACGGACAGCAGACCTTGGCCCAGGTGGCGGGCGGTGCGGTGAAACATCTCTGAATCCTCTGATACAACCATTCTGATTGCGTGGCAGTACCTGAAGGCAGAGGGATAGCCCCTGGAACAGGTGCGCCAGCAATTGTGACTACCTATTACAATAGGACACTGACGAACGGCTGCTTAATCACCGTGCCAGTTTGGGGGAATATTCTGGGGGAAGTGGAGCGAGACCCTGCCTGAAAGCAGGGTCTTAACTGTATTAACGGGTCAGGTTAGACAGTTTTGGGTTGGACACCAGGGCTTTGCGGTACAGCAGGGCAACGTGGCCGATCTCCTGGACCAGGGTTGCTTCCACAATGGTGCACAGTTCCTGGATCAGCTGGTGCTTGACCTCACGGTCGCCGACGGCAAACTTGATTTTGATCAGTTCGTGGTCGCCCAGAGCGCGGTCCACCTCGAGCTGGATGTTTTCGGTCATCCCTTTACCAGCAATGGTTACGATCGGGCTCAGGCCGTGACCGATGGTGCGAAACTTCTTCTTTTGCTCAGGGGATAAGCTCATACTAAAATATGGTGCCTCAAAGTTCAGGGTGGTTTCACCACCGTTGACAAATAATAGCCAATTTTACCTGAGTTGCTCTACGCTGAGTAGCGTTGCTCACGAACCGGAGTCTTTTGCGCGTGTCTCGATCTAAAAGTAGTAGCCAGTGGCTGCAGGAACATCATGGCGATAAGTACGTCAAACAATCAAAGGGTGACGGCTATCGTTCCCGCGCCAGCTATAAACTGATCGAGCTGGACAATAAAGATAAGTTGTTCAAATCCGGTATGACGGTGGTTGATCTGGGGGCGGCCCCTGGTGGCTGGTCTCAGGTGGCTGCTGAGCGGGTGGGCGATAAAGGCCGGGTGGTCGCGTCGGACATTCTGCCGATGGATTCGATGGCCGGGGTCGAGTTTGTGCAAGGTGACTTTACCGAGGAGGCGGTGCTCGCTGAAGTGATGCGGGCGCTGGGTGATGCGCCGGCAGATCTTGTAATTTCTGATATGGCCCCCAATATGAGTGGTATGGCGGCGGTGGACCAGCCTGCGGCCATGTATCTGGTGGAGTTGGCGCTGGATATGGCGCGCCAGGTGCTCAAGCCAGGTGGAAATTTTATTGCCAAAGTTTTCCAGGGCGAAGGGTTCGATGAATACCTCAAAGAGATGCGCCAGAGCTTTAAAACCGTGGTAACGCGTAAGCCTGATGCCTCACGCGCCCGCTCCCGCGAAGTTTATTTGCTGGGAAAGGGCTTTAAAGGGGAATAAAACACGCTTCGAGTAACCTGTTCAGCCACGTAGCTGTGGCAGGTTCGGGGTCTTCTAAGTGGTATCAGGCGTCTGACCTGCTATAGTGGGCGGAACTGAGAACGATTGAGAGTTGCAGCAAAATAGTGCTGAGCCGAGGGTAATCATTTGAACGATATGGCTAAGAATCTGGTGCTGTGGCTGGTTATTGCTGCCGTGCTGTTGACGGTATTTAATAACTTCAGCGCAGAAACCGAGTCCAGTCGATTAAACTATTCGGACTTCGTAACGGAAGTGCAGGCGAAACGTGTGAGCAAGGTGGTGATAGATGGTTACACCATTGTTGGTCAGCGTAGTAATGGTGAGACCTTTGAAACGGTACGCCCGGCCCTGCAGGACCCGAAGCTGGTAGATGATCTACTGCAGAATAATGTAACAATTGAAGGTAAGCAGCCGGAGCAGCAGAGCATCTGGTCCCAGTTGCTGGTCGCTTCATTCCCAATTCTGGTAATTATTGCCATTTTCATGTTCTTCATGCGTCAGATGCAGGGCGGTGGTGGTGGCAAAGGCCCGATGGCCTTTGGTAAATCTAAAGCCCGAATGATGGGTGAAGATCAGATTAAAACCCGCTTTGATGATGTCGCTGGCTGTGAAGAGGCCAAGGAAGAAGTCAAAGAGCTGGTGGATTATCTGCGTGACCCCGGCAAATTTCAGAAGCTGGGCGGGCATATCCCCCGTGGTATCTTGCTATCTGGTAACCCCGGTACAGGTAAAACGCTACTGGCTAAAGCCATCGCAGGTGAGGCCAAAGTACCGTTTTTCAGTATTTCTGGTTCTGACTTCGTTGAGATGTTTGTCGGTGTGGGTGCGTCCCGTGTCCGTGATATGTTTGACCAGGCTAAGAAAAATTCGCCATGTATCATCTTTATCGATGAGATCGATGCGGTGGGTCGCCATCGTGGTGTTGGCATGGGCGGTGGTAACGATGAGCGTGAACAGACATTGAACCAGCTGCTGGTTGAAATGGATGGTTTCGAGGGTACCGAGGGCGTTATCGTCATTGCTGCCACCAACCGTCCCGATGTACTGGACCCTGCATTGTTGCGTCCGGGGCGCTTTGACCGTCAGGTCAATGTGGGCCTGCCGGATATCCGTGGTCGTGAACAGATTCTTAAAGTGCATATGCGCAAAGTGCCTGTGGCCGATAACGTTGAAGCAAGTGTTATTGCCCGTGGAACACCAGGTTTCTCCGGTGCCGACTTAGCTAACTTAGTTAACGAAGCTGCTTTATTCGCTGCACGTGGT
>JAIBDV010000419.1 GCA_024686055.1 Neptuniibacter sp. | reverse complement strand
GGGGTCAGGAACGAGGTTTGCAAGTTGATAGCAAACATAATGCCCAGCCAGACCGGGTCCAGCCCCATGGACAGCAGAATCGGCGCAACAATCGGCACCACCACAAAGGTGATTTCGATAAAGTCGAGAAAGAATCCGAGCATGAAGATGATCAGCATCACCAGTGCCATGGCACCAAAGACCCCGCCTGGCAGATCGGTCAGAAAGTCACGCACCAGATCATCACCGCCGTAACCACGGAATACCAGTGAGAAAATAGACGCGCCCACCAGGATGATGAACACCATTGAGCTGACCTGAGTGGTCGAGCGCATCACCTCCTGCAGTACCTTCAGATTGAAGCTGCGCTTGAAGATCGACAGCACCATGGCACCTACGGCACCGACGGACGCCGCCTCAGTTGGCGTCGCCAGCCCGCCCAGAATGGAGCCCAGCACTGCACCAATCAGAAAAACCGGCGGCAACAGCGCTTTGGCAGCCCGCGCCCAGAGGTTGTCGATGTCATCGAGTTCCTGCTGCGGGATGGCTGGCATCGCGGCCGGAGTGACGATTGAGCGGTAAACCAGGTACACAATGTAGGCCCCGACCAGCATCAGGCCTGGAATCAGTGCGCCGAGGAACAGATCACCAACGGTGACGGTTTCCGGCGAGAAGATCCCCTGGTCCAGCTGGCTCTGCTGGTAGGCGGATGAGATCACATCGCCCAGTAACACCAGCACGATGGACGGTGGAATGATCTGCCCCAGGGTACCGGACGCGCAGATAATACCGGTGGCGATTTTCGGGTCATAGCCCCGGCGTAGCATCGTGGGTAACGACAGCAGGCCCATGGTTACCACGGTTGCCCCCACAATACCGGTACTGGCGGCCAGCAGCATGCCCACCACGGTGACCGAGATACCCAGCCCGCCCCGCATGGTGCCGAACAGGGCTGACATGGTGTCCAGCAGTTCTTCGGCGATACGGGATTTCTCCAGCATGACCCCCATAAAGACAAACAGCGGGACGGCAATCAGCACATCGTTATTCATAATGCCAAACAGCCGATTCGGAATCGCCTGCAGGAAGACCGAATCAAAATCGCCGGTCATTGTGCCAATGGCGGCGAACAGCAGACCGGTACCCGCCAGCGAGAAGGCTACCGAATAACCCAGTAACAGAATAAAAATAGCGCCGACAAACAGCAGCAGTGGCAGCAGCTCGATCATAAAGCGTGTTCCTCATCCGGTTTCAGCAGGTGTTCCTGGCCACTGATCACCAGGATACTGCGGATCAGTTCAGCTACCCCCTGCAGCATAATCAGCACCGGCATGGCGATAATTGCGCCCTTGAGGATATAGCGGTATTCCAGCCCGCCAGCTTCCTGAGAGCCCTCTTTCAGTGCCCATGAACTGGCAACGTAATCCCAGCTGATGTACAGAATAAAACCGGATACCGGCAGCAGCAGGCACAGTACACCGATCAGATTGATGATCGCTTTACCGCGCTCGCCCAGTGGGCGGTAGAAAATATCGACCCGCACATGGCCATCGTGTTTCAGGGTGTAAGCGGCACCCAGCAGGAAGATGAAGCTGTGCATATAAATGACAGATTCCTGCAGGGCGATATTACCGACGTTAAACAGGTAGCGCATAACGACGACTGCGAAGGTGACCAGCACCATGGCAAGCGTCAGCCAGGAGATGAGATTACCTGTCCACTCACTGAGTAGATCAAGCTTGCGCATCAGACCGGACAGGAAGGTGGGTTGCTGCATCCTGGGCTCCGTTGTGATTTGTGATTTTAGTTATCGGACCTGGGAGGCGGGCCGAAGGTGACCGTAAACGGCGACGACGGTCTCTATCCGCTTCTCAGGCATTGCCTTGAAATAGCTGCAAAGTATATCAATTTCGCTGTTTGGGTCACTTGATGTCTGTTGTTGAAGGCCACTAAGTCGTTAATTTCACAGTGAGTCAGGCTAACCGTTCAATAAATACGCAAAAACCCCGGCTGCGGCTGGCGTTTCAGGGCTGCAAAAGACTGGAAATGGCTT
>JAIBDV010000059.1 GCA_024686055.1 Neptuniibacter sp. | reverse complement strand
TGCAGATCAATACGGTCCAGCAGCGGCCCGGATATGCGGTTCTGGTAGCGCTGGATCTGATCGCCATGGCAGCGACAACGATTGCCCGGCTCACCGGCATAGCCGCAGGGACAGGGGTTCATCGCGGCCACCAGTTGAAAACGGGCGGGAAACTCGGTGCGCCGGGCGGCACGCGCGATCAGGATATGGCCGGTTTCCAGCGGTTCACGCAGGACTTCCAGCACCTGACGGCTGAATTCCGGTAGTTCATCAAGAAACAGCAGACCATGATGCGCCAGCGACACCTCACCCGGTCGGGGCTGACTGCCGCCGCCCACCAGTGCTGCGCCCGAGGCTGAGTGATGGGGCGCGCGCCAGGGCCTGCCACGGGGCAGCTGGTCCGAACTGATCAGCCCGGCCACCGAATGAATCGCCGCCACTTCCAGCAGCTGCTGCTCGGTCAGTGGTGGCATGATGCCCGGCAGGCGCTGGGCCAGCATGCTTTTACCGCTACCTGGCACCCCGCTTAACAGCAAATTATGTCCTCCCGCCGCCGCAACTTCCAGTGCCCGCTTGGCCTGCAGCTGACCTTTGACATCAGACAGATCAGCCACGTCGGCGACCGCCTGCAGATCGACCCCCGAACTTTGCCGGACTGGCAGCTTTTGCTGGCCCGTCAGATGACGGGTAACTGCCAGCAGATCATCGGCAGCGAACACCTCCAGTCCGCGCGCCAGCGCGGCTTCATTGCCATTATCAATCGCCAGCAGCAACCCCCGGCCCTGCTCACGACAGGCCAGCGCGGCGGGCAGTACTCCACGCACCGCCCGTAACCGCCCTGACAGCGCCAGCTCGCCGATCAGTTCCAGATCTTTCACCGCGGTGGCCGGTAACTGCGCGCTGGCCACCAGGATACCCACCGCGATGGCCAGATCAAACCGGCCACCCTCTTTGGGCAGATCAGCGGGGGCCATATTGACGGTCATCCGGCAGCGCGGAAATTCAAATCCGGCATTGATCAGAGCACTGCGTACCCGCTCCTTGCTTTCGCTTACGGCTTTTTCCGGCAGCCCAACAATGGCCAGCGCTGGCAGGCCACCGGACATATGCACCTCAATGGTGACCGGCGGCGCTTCCAGCCCAACCTGGGCGCGGGTGTGAACAATGGCAAGTGACATGGCATCCTTCCATGGATGAAGCGGGGTTTGAGTTTACCGTCATGATTTCAGCAACGGCAGTATAGCTATCGTATACGATACAGAGCGTAGCCATGCGTAATAGCAGATAACACCGGTTGACGTTACAGCCTGCCTGATCTGGCGGGTACTGGACTTTGATCGGAGGCTTCTCCTGCAACAGCACAGCTAACTGGTTCATTTTGAAAATACCTTTCGCTATGATCAGTCTCCACAGCGATATCACGCCCTATTACAAAGGACTCAGTACCCGTCACTTATGGAAAACATCCTCACTATCATCCTGATCTGTGCTGCCCTCTCACTGATCCTCAATGTCGTGCTGAAAAAGTTTCAGGTGGAGCCTGTCATCGGCTACATCCTGACCGGTATGGCTGTTGGCTTTGCCTTTGACCTGGAGCATAACGCCAGCCTGGGAATGATCGCCGAATTTGGCATCGTATTCCTGATGTTTACCATCGGACTGGAATTCTCGCCGCAGAAATTACGCTCGATGAAGAAAGAAGTGTTCCTGTATGGCTCGCTACAGATGACCGTGACCGCCGCAGCCTTTTTTGCGATTGGCCACTGGGGCTTTTCCATCGAGCCGGCGGTTAACCTGATTGTCAGCCTGGCACTGGCGCTTTCCTCAACCGCAATTGTGCTTAACCTGCTGACGAAAAACCGCAAGCTCGGCAACCGCTACGGGCGTAATTCGGTAGGCGTGCTGTTGTTTCAGGACATTGCCGTTATCCCGCTGTTGTTGATGGTATCAATCTTTGCCAGTACTCAGGAGAGCGTGCCTGAACTGCTGCTGGATGTGCTGATCGACGGGGTTATCGTTTTTGTCCTGCTGTTTGTCGGTGCCCGTTTTGTGACCCCTTACCTGATGGAGCAGGTGATCGGCACCCGTTCCAACGAACTGTTTGTCGGGGCTATTCTGCTCTTCGTCATTGGTGCGGCCCAGCTGGCCCATACGCTTGGCTTCTCTTACTCACTGGGGGCATTTCTGGCGGGGATGGTTATCGCCGAAACGCACTACAAACACCAGGTTGAGGCTGACCTGACGCCCTTCCGTGACCTGTTACTGGGGGTCTTTTTTATTACCGTAGGCATGCAGGTCAATCCCCTGTTTGCCCTCAACAATCTGATTACGATCATCGCGGTCATGCTGGCCCTGCTGACAGCCAAAACCCTGATTCTGTTTGCACTGATGCGCATCTTCAACAGTACGCGGGCCTCTTTAAAAACCGCCCTGTTACTGTCGCAGTGTGGTGAGTTTTCCTTCGTTATATTTGAAACCGCCCAGGCAAACAATCTGTTCATGGACCCCGAACTGGGGCAGATACTGGTCATGGCGATTGTCTTCACCATGATGCTGACCCCCTTCCTGTTCCGCTTTCTGGACCCGATTACCGACACCCTGGTTCGGACCCAGGCACAACTGGCAAAACCTGATGAAGCCTCACTACCGGAAATTGATGCAGAACAGATTGTCATCTGTGGCTTCGGCTCCCTGGGTCAGCGAGTCGGTGCTCACCTGAAGGCGGCCGACGTACCCTACACAGGTATTGAACATGACAGTTATTCTTTTCGCAGAGCACGGGATCAGGGCCAGCCAGTGGTGTTCGGTAATGCCGGACGGCGTCAATTCCTGGAGGGTATCAAAATCGATCAGGCCAAGGCTGTCATCATCGCCATGAGCAATGAACAGCGGATTCTGCTAATGGCCCAGTCGATACGTCAGACAGCCCCCGATGTGCCGATCATGGTCTGCACCTCAAATGACCGCCTCAGAGATGAGCTGATCCAGTTCGGCGTTTCCCAGCCCATCGACAACATGGATCAGATAGCCGCAGCCCTGGTAGCCTCGTTACCGCTCCAGGCGCAGGTCGCTGATGAGCTTTCCGTGAAATAACCGCCACTACTGCGCATTCATGGTCGCCGCCGATGCTGGCTATCAGTGGTGATCATGGCCATGTTCACGGGCTGCCGTGCAGCCCGTCTGCTCAACGGGTTTATTCGTGTCAGCTGTGGCCATCTCAGCCCGTGCCTGGCGGATAATCTGGATCGCGGAGCTAAGAAACAGCGCCGCCATGATGAACGCCACACTGAGGTCCGGCCAGGCGCTGTCGGTCGCCCAGACACCGCTGGCCGCCGCCACCACAATCAGATTACCGATGGCATCGTTACGGCTGCACAGCCACACGGAGCGGACATTGGCATCGCCGTCACGGTAGCGCATCAGTAACAGTACGCTGACCAGGTTTGCAACGAACGCCGCAATCGCCACGGTACCCATGGTCAGGGCATCCGGGGTATTGAGGATCAGCACCTTGTACAAGGTACTGCCGGTCACCCAGGCGGCCATCAGTGCCAGGCTGATCCCCTTCGCCAGCGCCGCCCGGCTGCGAATAGCCAGCGCTTTGCCGATCGCCCATAAACTGACAGCATAGCTGATGGTATCACCGAGAAAATCCAGCGCGTCGGCCTGCAGTGCCTGGGAGCCGGACAGCCAGCCCGCCACCATTTCAACACCGAACATCAGCCCGTTAATCACGATGATAATCAGCAGAATACGGCGATAGGTCTGACTGACCCCAGCAAAGTTCTGCTCATGCCCACAACAGCCACCGGCCATAACAATCTCCTCAGTATTTCGGCAGTTACTGCCATTGCTTATCGGATAGTACCCAGCCTACTATCTCTAGTAACTGGAGCTTCAAGCCGCTGAGGGAGATTTTTTCATGTTTGATATTGCCATCGGCCAGCTGTCGAAACTGGCGCACTGCAAAGTACCCACCATTCGCTACTACGAAGAGATCGGCCTGCTGCCAACCCCGGCACGTAATGCCGGTAACCAGCGTCGCTATAGCGAAAAAGACCTGCTCAAGTTGCAGTTTATTCGCCATGCCCGGGCACTGGGGTTTGATCTGGAGGCCATACGGGAGTTGTTACAGTTTCAGGAAGCACCCAACCATGGCAGCCATGAAGCCGACGAGATCGCCCGCCGACACCTGCAGACCATCGAGCAGAAAATCACCCGGCTGCAAGCCTTACAGACCGAGCTGAGCCGGATGCTGGGCGCCTGCGAACACCATAATGGTGATCATAACTGCCGGGTGCTGGAAGTGCTGGCAGATCACACGCTGTGCGCAGGTGACCATGATCTGCCCCCTCCCAGGGAGTGAGCCGGGTTAACCGGCTTCCAGTGTCATCCACTGGTCAAGCTGCTCCAGGGTCAGCAGCTCACTGAAATAGCGGCCCTGCATCAGCGCACAGCCCTGGTTAATTAACTGGCTGAGCTGACCGGCACTGGTCACCCCCTCGGCCATCAATGGGATGGTCGGGGTCGCCAGCGCCAGCTGAGCCGCACTGGTATTGCCCGGCTCATTAAGCCCCTGCACATGCTGATCATCCAGTTTCAGCCAGTCCGGCTGCAGCTCCTGCACCCCTTTGGCGTTCATCAGCACGGCATTCACACCGCGCAGGCAGATACGGAACCCCAGTTCCTGCAGATCAAACACCAGCCCGTCATGGGCCATCGCCACCTCGGCATCCAGCTCCAGCACCAGTCGGCTGGCCGCCAGCTGCTCGGTTTTCACCGCATATTCAAGGTCAGAAATAAAATCAGAGGCCGCCAGCTGCGGCTCTTCAAGGTGCAACAGCAGCAGATCACAGCCTGGCAGGTTATTCAGGCTCAGCTGCACCGCTAGCAGTGATTTCCAGATCCATTCATTCAGCGCAGGCAGAGCTTCACCCTGCAGGGCTGCGGGCATCAGTTCATGGGCGGACTGCCAGCCCAGCTGCGGATGCTGCCAGCCAGGAATCAGCTGAGCGCCACAGAGCCGATGGCGGCTGTTATCAAAGATCGGGCAGTAATTAAACGTCAGCTGTTTAGCAGCCATGGCCCGTTTCAGATCAACGCCATGGATCATGGCCTCATGGTGCGGGGTGCCGCTGAGGGTATTGTGGTACAGGCAGTAAGTATTACGCCCGGCCCGCTTGGCCGCATACATCGCCAGATCAGCCGAACGCAGCAGGCTGGACTCATCCCGACCATGCTGAGGGAAGATCGCCACCCCGGCACTGGCGCTGACAAACAGCTCACGGCGGTCAATATAGATACCATGGCTGAGCCGCTCAACAACACGGTGAGCTACGGTTTCAGCATCACTGGCCGTCACCAGCCCATTGACCATCAGCATAAAGGTGTCGCCACTGAAACGGGCCACCAGATCCTGACCGCGTACCACCGAACGCAACCGCTCAGCGACTTCCTGTAACAGTACCGTACCGGCCTCGCTGCCCAGGGTATCGTTGATCCACTGAAAGCGGTCCAGGTCGATGCAGATCAGCGCCAGTCCACTTTGCTGAACCCGATTACGCTCCAGCTGCAGAGACAGCTGCTGACGGAAGGCGTCAGGCTCCAGCAACGTACCTGCGGTGCTCTGCACTGTGCCATCTTCCGCATGAGGCAGCCGTTCATCACTGTGCATCGCCACCAGATACAGCGCCTGCTCCGGATGCCAGTACACCCGCACCCGCCAGCTTTCCCCCCGCTGCGGCGCCCGCAGTGTCGCCTGTACCATACCTTCAGCCCGGGCCTGTTCAAACATCCGGGTCAGCTTATCCGCGTGATTCGGACTGTGCATCATCGCCAATGGCTGGCCCTGTGCCGACACGTCAAATTGCCAGTGTTCGGCATAACCGGGGCTGGCACTCTGATAGTGGTGGTCTGCCCCTATCCAGGCATATAACTGATCCATCGGGACCATAGGTACTCTCCTTCACGACACACTGCTTCACGACACCCTGCTGATCTCTGCCCGTCAGAAACAGGCAGCACCCGTTCAGTAGAGGCTGTTCAATCCGTTTTGTTCAGCTGTTTTTCCAGCACGCTTAACTGTTGTTCCAGTTGCTCCAGCCGGTCGCGGGTGCGTGCCAGTACCGCCTGCTGGGCATCAAACTCTTCCCGGGTCACCAGATCCATACGCGCAAAGGTCGATTGCAGCAGGCTGCGTACCTGCTCCTGCAGCATCGCCTGACCGGGCAGGTCTGGCTGGCCCTGTAGCAGCTGAGTGAACTGTTCACTCAGCCCTTCAATCAATTTGTGGTTAATCATTTAGCGATTTTCTCCCGTTACAGTCTCCACACTATAACAGCTTGCTGGCGGCTGTCAGCGGTCGATAAAAACTGTACAGATAATGCGCACCACACTGGTGCAAAGTCTATATCCAGGCGCACAACATTCTATCGTTCCATGACGATACCCCGCGACAGAACTATCTTCAAAAAATCCTAATTACATGTTTTTGAAAGGAAATTAAAAACTGGCATAGCCTTCGCTTTAGCTAATACAACTCAGGCAGGAAACACTGCACCAAAAGCGAACCGTATTTATCGGTCGCCACCGTGCAAGGGATAACACACACGGCTGACCTGTACCGTGACCTGAAACCAATTTTGTTGATAGAGCCCCTTCTGGAGGAGAAAGCGATGGATGAACTACTCAAGGCGACCGCTGCCGATCTGACGCAGCTGAAGTACGCCGTCGATACCTTCTACTTTCTGATGTGCGGTGCACTGGTGATGTGGATGGCGGCAGGCTTTGCCATGCTGGAAGCTGGCCTGGTGCGAGCCAAAAACACCACCGAAATTCTGACTAAAAACGTAGCGCTATTTGCCATCGCCTGCACCATGTACCTGGTGTGCGGTTACTACATTATGTACAGCTCGGACGCGGGTGGTATTTTGCCCAATCTGGGCGTGCTGATCGGTACCGAGAATGGCGTTGATGCGGTGCTGGCCGGTGGCGATGATGCGCCGTACTACTCATCACGCTCCGACTTCTTCTTCCAGGTGGTGTTTGTGGCGACCGCCATGTCCATCGTCTCCGGTGCGGTTGCCGAGCGGATGAAGCTGTGGTCATTCCTGCTGTTCTCCGTAGTGCTGACCGGTCTGATCTACCCGGTTGAAGGCTACTGGACCTGGGGCGGTGGATTCCTCAGCGAAGCGGGTTTCTCTGACTTTGCCGGTTCCGGTATCGTCCACATGGCCGGTGCGTCTGCAGCCCTGGCGGGGGTGCTGCTACTCGGTGCCCGTAAAGGAAAGTATGGCAAGAATGGCGAAATCTACGCGATTCCCGGTGCCAACATGCCAATGGCAACGCTGGGTACCTTCATCCTGTGGCTGGGCTGGTTCGGCTTTAACGGTGGCTCCGAGCTGAAACTGTCGGATGTCGGTGAAGCCAATGCGGTTGCTCAGGTGTTCGTGAACACCAATGCAGCGGCGGCCGGTGGTGTGATTGCTGCACTGATTACCGCTTACCTGAAATTCCGTAAAGCAGATCTGACCATGGCTCTGAACGGCGCGCTGGCCGGTCTGGTGGCCATCACCGCTGACCCGCTAAGCCCAAGTGCCGAGTTCTCAACACTGATCGGTGCCGTCGGCGGTGTACTGGTGGTGATCTCCATCCTGACGCTGGACAAGCTGCGTATTGATGACCCTGTCGGTGCAATTTCTGTACATGGTATTGCCGGTATGTGGGGTCTGCTGGCGGTGCCACTGACCAATGGCGATGCAACGTTTAGCGCACAGCTGCTGGGTATTGCCTGCATCGTGGGCTGGGTATTCGGTGCCAGCCTGCTGACATGGGCAGTCATCAAGTACACCGTCGGCATCCGTGTCAGTGAAGAAGACGAATACACCGGTGCTGATATCGCTGAATGTGGTGTCGAAGCCTACCCTGAGTTCACCACAGGCAAAGGTATGACCGGCGCCAGCAGCTCCACGGTAAGCCGCAAAGAACACCGCAAGGCTGTTAATAACAGCGCAATGGACGGTGCCAGCAGTCAGCTGAAAACCTCCTGAACCATCAAACTGACCCGGCCCCGCGCAACGGCCACCGGCAACTGAGCGGGGCCGGGTCAAATGCGAACCCGGCGGATTACGGGTATACTGGCCGCAATTTTTTGATCAATAACTCACCAGGTCTGTTGCCAGAGGCATTACAAGCAGGCTGCCATTGAGGAGAAGGATATGAAACTGGTTACTGCGGTGATCAAGCCGTTCAAACTGGATGATGTCCGCGAGGCACTGTCCGAAATCGGTATTCAGGGTGTGACGGTTACTGAAGTGAAAGGCTTCGGGCGTCAGAAAGGTCACACTGAACTGTACCGCGGAGCAGAGTATGTCGTGGACTTCCTGCCTAAAGTAAAAATCGAAGTCGCCATCGACGACGCCATGCTGGACCAGGTCATCGAAGCGATTGCCGGTACCGCGAACACCGGAAAAATTGGCGACGGCAAGATTTTTGTCAGCCCGCTGGAACAGGTTATTCGTATCCGTACCGGCGAGAGCGGCCCGGACGCGCTCTGAGTTAGCAGCCCGACAAAACGCCAAGCCGCCTGTTCAGGCGGCTTTATTTTTGATTCATTGATCCCGCGCAGTTATTCCCTTCACGTATCATTTCAAAGATCTATTGAGCTGGCCTAGAATCGAGTATTGCCTGTTAACAAAGGGATGGTCGGTTTGTAAGCGAGGCAAGTACGGTCCCCCTGCACCTCACGCGCTCCAGCCCGACACCGCTCCCAGGCATACCAGACAATAAAAATAACAACGGCCAGGTACACCCATGAATCAGGAAATTGCGACGGTTTTCCGCCCCTTGCAGCACTCAGCACTGGGCGCGGCGGTTATTTCGCTCGACTACAAGCTGCTCCGGGTGAACCCCGCCTTGCAGCAACTGCTGGGCTATACCGACGGCGAGATGCTGGCGCGGAGCCTGAAAAGGTTTATCGCCCGGGATCAGCGCGCCAGCCACGCCAGCCAGATGGCCACCCTGCTGGCCGGTGACATCAGTGATTTTGACCTGCACATCGATCTGCTGGCCAAAGATGGTAGCCGGGTAAACACCCACCTGTCGGTGACACCGGTGATTGATCTGGACCACAATGTCTGCGGCGCGGTGATGCTGGTGGTCGATGTTACCGCTGATATCCTGCGCGAACTGGAACTGAAAAAAATGTACCAGGCGGTGGAAAGCTCAGGCAGCGCGGTGGTGATCACCAACCAGCATGGCCTGATCGAATATGCCAATAGCCGCTTCACCGACATCACCGGTTATCTGCCCGCCGAAGTGATCGGTAAAACCCCTGCTATGCTGCGTTCAGAAAGCACTCCGGACAGCACCTACAAGGAGCTCTGTAACAACCTTTCCGCCGGTCAGAAATGGCGAGGCTCGCTCTATAACCGGCGTAAGAACGGCACCCATTACTGGGCATTACAGTCTATTTCACCCGTACATGACGCCCGCGGCCAGCTGGTCAATATCGTCTCGGTCAGTGAAGACATTACTGCCATGAAAGAACATGAGCGGCAAATGGAGCAACTGGCCTACTTTGACCCTCTGACCCAGCTGGGTAACCGACGCAACTTCCGTGAGAAACTGGATGAAGTGATCTGTATGCCTGGTGAGCGCTACCAGGCCCTGTTGCTGCTGGATCTGGATGGCTTCAAGCAGATCAATGATTCCATGGGCCACGAAGCAGGCGATCATCTGTTGATGACCATCGCCAACCGGCTGAACTATACCGTTGAAACTCCCAGCTCTGCCTATCGACTTGGCGGCGATGAATTTACCGTTATTTTGCGCAACCTGCCCAGCCTTGATGCCCTGCGCCAGCAGGTCGCAGAGCTGACCGAGCTGATCAGCCAGCCTGTGCGGCTAGGCACCCGCGATATCAAAGTGACCGTCAGCATCGGTATCACCCTGATTAATCTGGACAGCGCTGATACCAGCTCACTGCTGCGTAATGCCGACCTGGCCATGTATGCCGCCAAAGGGATGGGCCGTAACACCTTCCAGTTTTATGACCCGGAAATGAATCTCGCCGCCCGGCGCAGCATGACGCTGGAACTGGACCTGCGCATCGCCCTGGAACAGTCTCAGTTCCACCTGATGTATCAGCCGCAGGTATCACTGGAAACCGGTCAGGTTACCGGGGTCGAAGCTCTGATCCGCTGGCGTCACCCTGAGAATGGCATGATCTCCCCTATCGAGTTCATCCCCAAGGCCGAAGAGACCGGGTTGATCGTGCCCATCGGTCGCTGGGTGCTGGAAGAAGCCTGTAAAGCCGCCTGTCGCATCCAGCAGGCGGGACTGGGGCCGATCAGAATGGCAGTTAACCTGTCTGCCCGACAGTTCGACACCCGGCTGGTCGACACGGTTCGCCAGGTTCTGGAAGAAACCGGGCTGGAGTCCCGGTATCTGGAGCTGGAAATTACCGAAGGCGTGCTGATGGAAAACCATCAGCTGGCAATGGGTACCCTGCAACAGCTTCGGGATCTGGGCATTACGCTGGCCATCGATGACTTTGGTACCGGCTATTCGTCATTGAGCTATCTGAAAAAGATGCCGGTCGACATTCTTAAGATCGACCGTTCCTTTGTCCAGGATATTCCCGGCGATAAAGACGATGTAGCAATTACCACTACAATCCTCTCCATGGCAAGCCGCCTGGGCCTGGGAGTGATCGCCGAAGGCATTGAAACCCAAGAACAACTGGCATTCCTGCAGCAACACACCTGCATGACTGGTCAGGGCTTCCTGTTCAGCCCCCCCATCCATCTGGATGCCCTGATCGAGACCTGTCAGCTGGAGCTGATTCAGGCAGAGTATTTCAGT
>JAIBDV010000411.1 GCA_024686055.1 Neptuniibacter sp. | reverse complement strand
GCCCTGATATCCACTTTGATCAGACGAACCTGGTGGCGGCTGTAGAAGGTAGCCTGCAGCGGTTGCAGACGGACTATATCGACCTCTACCAGCTGCACTGGCCGGATCGGGCCAGTAATTACTTTGGTCAGCTGGGTTACGAGCACCGGCCGGAGCAGGATGGCACACCGATTGAAGAAACCCTGGCGGTGCTCAGGTCGCTGGTCGATGCCGGTAAGATCCGTTACATCGGTCTGTCTAATGAAACGCCCTGTGGGCTGATGAGTTTTCTGCGCTATGCCGAACAGTTCAACCTGCCCCGTGTAGTGACGGTACAGAACCCTTACAGCCTGCTGCATCGAGTTGCGGATATTGCGCTGGCTGAGCCGATGCTGCGTGAGCAGGTGGGCATGCTGGCGTACTCGCCGCTGGCCTTCGGTACCCTGACCGGTAAATACCTGGAGGGGGCGCGGCCTGAAGGCTCCAGGCTGGCGCTATTTCCACACTACCAGCGTTATCTGACTGAACCGGGTGTCCGGGCAACTGAGCAGTATGTGGCGCTGGCGCAGCAGCATGGGCTTGACCCGGTACAGATGGCGCTGGCGTTTGTCCGCAGTCGGCCGTTTGTGGCCAGCACCATTATCGGCGCAACTTCAGTGGCGCAGCTGGAGCAGGCTGTTGGCTCGGTATCACTGACGCTGTCTGGTGAGTTGCTGGCCGCTATTGAGTCGATTCATTTGCAGTACCCAAACCCCTGCCCCTGAGCCCGCTATGACCATTAACGCTGGTCTGTGTTCCTTAATTGGACTGGCGTTAACATGACAGAAAGTTAATCCCTGTTTAGCCGCTTTGATTAGAGCTTCTGCCTGTTCTGAACCACACTGAGGGTATCCGTACAGGAGGAGTAATGATGACCCTGGTAAATGAAATTATGTATCCAGTCGCCCGCGCCCTGCGGGCTGAGATGGTATTACCTGAAGCCGTGCAGCTGATTCTGGATTCCGGTTATACCGGTTTGCCGGTGCTGGATGCGCGGGAGCGGGTTATTGGCTTCCTGTCAGAGCATGACTGCATCCCGCTGTTGCTCAATGGCAGTTACCACTGTGATAACCGTACCCTGGTACGGGATATCATGTATAACGAGCCGCTGACCGTCACCCGTCACGATAATATTGTTGATCTGGCCCAGCGGATGCAGGGGGTCAAGCCCAAGGTTTATCCGGTCGTTGATGGCGACAGGCTGGTGGGGCTGGTCAGCCGCCATCATGTGATGCAGGCCCTGAACAAGGCGTTCCGGGACTGCAAAATAGTCGCCTGAACGGCTTTACTGCGCGCCCAGGTAGCGGTTCATCGTCAGCTGCCAGTCGTTATCCATTAACAGACGGGGTATCTGACGGTTGATCGGCTCGCGTAATGGGCTCTGTGATTGCAGATAGAAGCTGTAGAACTCTTCATTCAGCTGATGCTGGTGGAGCCTGGGCCGCTGATCGGCGGGCAGCTGCAGGGTGGCGTACTGCAGGGCTGGGCGGTCGTGGATAACGGCGTCTACCTTATTAGCCATCAATGCCTGCAGTGCGCTGTCCAGGCTGGCCATGGGCTGGCTCTTGATACCGCGCTCGGCCATAAAGTTTTCCACGTTGGTACCTTTGATAACGGCAACCCGGTGTTGCGTCAGTGCTTTGATGTTGGAGACCTGGTTATCCAGGTTGGACATTACTGTGCTGGAGGTTGCCAGCGCAATCAGGCTGGCAAGTACAGTGACCCCGGCGAAGCTCAGTGCCGTGGCCAGCACCCGACCGCTGAAGCTCTTCATCTCAAATGCTCCTGCCCGACCAGTACATAGCAGTGTGACCCACAGCACGGTCATGGCAAAGCTGTGCCCCCTGGGGCCGCTGAGCAGCTCCTGTTCATGGTTGCGCTCCAGTCGGCGAATCAGAAAGGCCAGCAGCGGTGCCATGATGACCAGAAACACCGCAACGGCCAGGGTAGTGGGTTTGGTCGCCCATTGCCAGAGTTCGTCCCATGCATGACTGTCAGGGCGGGTGGCGATGGCCAGGCCGGTGCGGAAAAATGGCAGGCTGAAATCGCCAGCAGTTTCCCGTGCGGAGGTGACAGTCAGCGCACCGATAACCAGATCCAGGTTTTGTTGCTGTACTTCTTTCAGGCCATTGGCAACCATAAGAGGCTTGCCCGTCTGGTCCTGACTGCAGAGCACATAGGGCATTTGTAGCTGGTCAGCCACACTGCGCCACAGCTCAACCGATATGCCGTGCCAGTCTTTATCGGCAGATCTGATAACAAAGGGTGGGGACTGAATCACTCCAACCCTGAGCGTATGGTCTGTCGCAGGTGGGCAGATGTTGGCTAAGGCCGGGAGGGCGACCAGGGCTGATAATAAGCACATAAGTGCT
>JAIBDV010000220.1 GCA_024686055.1 Neptuniibacter sp. | reverse complement strand
TGCTTGATGATGCCGATCGCATGGCGCAGGAAACCCGTCAGTCGCTTCAATACCTGCAGCAGCTGGTGCCGGATCAGCAACCGGATGTGCAGCTGTTGTTTGAAGGCTTTCAATCCTACTACCAGCAAGCCCGTGCCCTCTCGGTGGCGATGCTCGATGGCAGTGCTGATTTCGCCACGATTCAGCCCCGTATTGAACAGATGGGTGCGGCGCTGGTTAATGTTCAACAGGGCATGAAAGGCTTTCGCCAGCGCAGTCATGATCATTTTTTGCAAACGATAGAGCAAGCCAGCCGTTCAGCCACCGAGTCGGTACAGATGGGTATTGCGGCCGGGCTGGGGTTACTGCTGGTATTAATGCTGGTGGCATTCAGCGTGGCCAGCCAGGTCAGTCGAAATTTGTGCCGGGTGATTGAATCACTCAGGGATATTGCCAGTGGTGAAGGTGATCTGAGCCAGCGATTACAGCAACCCAATGATCGAGAAATGGGTCAGCTGAGCCGGAACTTTAATAGTTTTGTGGACAAAATTGATCATCTGATTGGTTCCCTTAAAGGTTCCAGTGCGCAGCTTATTCCGATCTCTCATGCGTTAAGTGAGAGCAATCAGGATGGGCTGCAGCATATTGAACAGCAACAGAAGTTCAGTGCTGATGTGGTTTCTTCCATGGACAGTATGGCGCAGTCGACGGCTGAGGTTTTTCATGAAATAGGCGAAATATGCCAGGCGGTTGAAGCGGGTAATCAGGCAGTCAGTTGTGGCCAGCGGGAAATTAATATTACCGCCGACAGTATTCTTGAATTGTCCGAAGAGATGAACGAAGCCATTAAAACCATCAATCAGCTGAAGTCTGACAGTGACACGGTGGGTGAAATCATTGATGTGATTAATGCCATTGCTGAGCAGACTAACTTGCTGGCTCTGAATGCTGCGATTGAAGCGGCGCGTGCGGGTGAGGCCGGGCGTGGCTTTGCGGTGGTGGCTGATGAGGTGCGCGAGCTGGCGAATAAAACCCGTTTTTCAACCCAGCGGGTGGAAGAGATGATTGATCATATCCAGGCCAGTACCAATGCTGTGGTCAAAGTGATGGAGCGAGGCCGCACCAATGTGCAGAACTCGGTTAACCAGGTGCAGGGTGCACAGGTTCAGCTGGGTCAGCTATGCGATGTCATCGAGCAGATCAATACGGTATTGGGGCGGGTGTCTTGCGCGACTGAGGTGCAACAACAGCGTATCAGCACGGTGAAATCACTGAGTAGCAATATGGCACAGATCAGCAGCGAAACGGCGGCGATTGCCAGCGCCAGTGTTGATACCGGCAATCAGCTGTTGCAGGTCGGACAACAGATGGACCGCCTTGTCGGTGTGTTCCGGGTGAGTGCAGAACATCAGAAATAACCTGTTCAGCTACTCCTGGCCGGTATCTCGGGTCCAGGGCTGTGCATAACAGAAAGGGAGTTGTGAATAATGAGGATGCAAGGGAAGCGCCTGCCAGTGGCACTGTTGCTGGGACTTTGTTGTGGTGCCGCCCAGGCTGAGTTCAGTCTGAATGGCTTTGGTACCCTGGGGGTCGCCGAGGTTCATGGTGATGAACGGCGCTATGGGCTGAGCGGTGAATATGTCGATGAACTAAGAACAGAGCCGGTGTCTCGCGCAGGCTTACAAGGCAGGTACCAGTTTAATGACAGCTTCAGCGCGACCGGCCAGTTGCTGGTCAGGGGAGAGCGTAGCCGTTATGACACCGATGTGGAGTGGGCTTACCTGAGTTATCAGGCGACGGATTCATTGGAACTGCGGGCAGGGCGATTACGCCTGCCAGCCTTTTTGCTGTCTGAATCACTGGATGTTGGTTACACCTACCCCTGGATCCGGCCACCAGCTGAAGTGTATAGCCAGATGCCGATCTCGCGTTACATTGGCGGTGACCTGCTCTATAACACTGCGGCCGGTGACTACGATATGACCTTCCAGCTGATGCTGGGCCAGACTGACAGTGATGTCTTTATGGGCGGCGCAGAAACGGAGATGCAGGCCCGAGATATGTGGGGGGCCAGTGTAACGCTACAGTATGATTATGGCCGGGTTCGACTGGGCCATGTGGCGGCCAATATCGATGTTGATACTAACTTCCAGGCGATTGCGGAGATGCCGCCAGGGAGTTTTGTGGTGGGTAATGCACGGGATGACTTCGGCCTGGTGCTGGAAGGGCTGGATGGCTCTTTTACCTCGCTGGGTTACAGCTATGAGCGTGAGAACTGGGTCAGTTATGGTGAAGTCGCTGTGCGTAAAGTGGACGGGCTGGATTTTCCCGACACGCGTTCTGCTTTCTTGACGCTGGGGTATCGGGTTGATAACTGGCTGCCGCATCTGACCTGGGGCTGGAGTGAAGTGACCGATGATGCGCAGGTGAATGGCGTGAGCATCAAAGAGGGTGAGCAGACCAGCTGGACGCTTGGGGTACGCTATGATGTGCAGCCAGGGCTGGCGGTTAAAGCGGAATATCAGGTGATTGATGCGGATGGCCCAAATGGTTATTCGAGTCTGTTTGAAACGGCAGGGTTTCCGCGTAATGTCGATGCTGAAATTGTCAGCTTTGCGGTCGACTTTGTATTCTGAGGAGGGCCTGTCATGAACACAATGCTAAAAATACCCCTGTTACTGGCGCTGATGTTTAGCCCCTTGTCGCAGGCTGAACTGGTGGTGATTGCCCACCCGTCTGCCGGTGTTGATCGTCTGGATCAGGGTGCCGTTAAACAGCTGTTTCTGGGTAAAATGCGAAAATTAGCAGGGCAGAAAGTGAAACTGCTGGATCAGGTGTCAGGCTCTGCCGACCGTGAGCAGTTTTATACGCAGGTGACCGGGAAGAGTTCGGCTCAGCTTAAGTCTTACTGGTCCCGGCTGATTTTTACCGGTAAAGGGAAGCCGCCAGAAGTCGTTGGTGGCGGCGCTGCAGTGAAAAGTCGTGTGGCAACCTCTGCCGGTGCGGTTGGCTATGTTGATGCAACTCAGGTGGATGACTCGG
Organism: Neptuniibacter sp.; assembly: GCA_024686055.1. Classification (GTDB taxonomy): domain Bacteria; phylum Pseudomonadota; class Gammaproteobacteria; order Pseudomonadales; family Balneatricaceae; genus Marinobacterium_C. Next base: position 2,693 of record JAIBDV010000220.1, on the reverse strand, counting down.
TCAAAGTATTGTTCAGGCTACCCTGACCGGGTGAGCGGCAGGCTGAGCTGAAACAGTGCGCCTCCCTCAGGCGCGTCGGCTACGTTCAGTCCGCCGCCATAACTGCTGATGATATCAACGGCGACGGCCAGGCCGATGCCCTGGCCTTGCACCGACGTATCGGCGCGTTCGCCCCGCTGCAGAATGCGCTGGCGTTGTTCCGGTGAAACCCCGGCACCGTCATCCGCAATCTCGATCTGTAGCCACTGGGCATGGTTTTCTGCACTGACCCGCACCTGGCTATGACCATACTTGAAAGCATTTTCCAGCAGGTTTCCCAGTAACTCCATCAGGTCGCGTTCATCGGCGGCATAGCTGAGCAATGGCTCGATGATCAATTCAGTTTCAACCGCTTTATCCCGATAGACCTTCTGCAAAGCCCCCATAATTCGCTCGAACAGCGGTCGCAGGGCGATGCCAGCGTTGAGTGGCGTTTTGTTGCTGGTTTTGACGGCACGGGACAGCTGGTACTGGACGATCTGATTCATCCGCAGCACCTGCTCATCAATGGTGTGCTGGTATTGTGCGGCAGATAATCCTTCCTCACCGGCTCCCCGAATCACTGCCAGCGGTGTTTTCAGGCTGTGTGCCAGGTCACCCAGGGTATTGCGATAACGCTCGCGCTGTTGCAGTTCGCTGGTCAGCAGATGGTTGAGGTTATCAGTAATCGCTTGCACCTCTGTGGGGTAATTCCCCGCCAGCTGTTTGCGCTCCCCTGCCTCAAGCTGTTGCAGATCACTGGCCAGCGTGCTGAGTGGGCGCAGGCCCCAGCTCATGATCAGCCACTGAATCAGCCAGGCGAGCAGAGTCACGGCCAGCAGCCAGAACGTTAGCTGACTGCGATACGCTGCCACCGCCTGGCGGGTAGGGAGGTCGCTTTCCAGCACGGTAAACATCAGCTGATATTCCTGCTCCAGGGTTTCCCAGATCACGGGGAAGCGAATCCGGTATACCTGGTGATCCGCAATGTGATCAAACATGGGCTGGCCGGGTGTAGGTATATCGGCAGGGGGTGGTTTTATAATATCGGCCAACAGCGCACTGGAGGGTGAGCGCCAGACAAGTTTACCGTCAGACTGATGGAGGGCAGCATAGAGCCCGGACCCTTGTTGGCCATAGCGCGGTTCGGTCAGTACCGGTGGCAGAGCAACGCCGCTGGCATTGACCTCGGCGGCCCCGAGCAGCAGATAAACCTGCAGCTGCATACGCTCACGTACCGAGGCTTCGAGGCTGGTGTGGTAGGACTGCAGCAGTGCCCACCAGGCTAGCAGCATGATCAGCGGCAACAGCAGTGCTGACGCCACCAGCAGCCGGTTGCGCAGTGAACGGGGTAAACGCAGGGTGGGCAGATGCATCAGTCTGGATCAGCTACCTGCGGGTGGTTCAATGCGGTAACCCAGCCCACGTACCGTGGTGATTGGGCTCAGGCTGCCGTCAGGGTCCAGCTTGCCACGCAGGCGGCGGACAAAGACTTCCAGCACGTTGCTGTCACGGTCGTAGTCCTGGTGGTACAGGTGCTCGGTCAGCTCGGTTTTGGAGATGGTTTTACCCGCATTCAACGCCAGATACTCAAAGGTCCGGTATTCATAGCTGGTGAGTTTTACCATCACGCCATTGCGATGTACGGTACGGGCACTGGTATCCAGCACAATCGGGCCGATCTCGATCACCGGTGAGGCATGGCCAGCAGCACGACGCAGCAAGGCGTTGAGGCGCGCGGCCAGCTCTTCCATATGGAACGGTTTGACCAGGTAGTCATCGGCACCGGCTTCCAGTCCCTCGACTTTATCCTGCCAGTCACCACGGGCGGTCAGAATCAGTACCGGGAATGGAATATCATGGGTGCGCCACTGGCGGATAACTTCAACGCCAGACAGTTTGGGCAGCCCCAGGTCAACTATGGCCAGGTCATAGGGGAATTCCAGCCCCAGATAACGAGCCTCTTCCCCGTCAGCGGCTTCTTCGACGGTATAACCGCGACCGGTCAGAGCGTTTGTCAGTTGGCGACGCAGGTCGGCGTCGTCTTCTACAACCAGTATTTTCATATCAGATTACTTCCTTTGTCGGCGCAGGGGCTGACCGCTGGCGGCATCGAGCATCACTTCTTTGACTCGACCATCCGGGCGCACCATGCGAATACGGTAGGCACTGCGACCCTGCAGGCGCACGGGGTCAGCTTTGATGACTTTGCCACCAAATTGTTGCTGTGCCTTGCCTACTGCTTCCTGCAGGCTGAGCGCGCGCTCGGCCAGAGTCATCCAGCCAGCGTTGCCTGCGGGTTGCCCGGCCTGTGCCGGTAGTGCTGTGATCAGTAACGCGAGTATAACACTGGCGCTTATCTGCTTTATTAAGAGCTGTATAGCCATCCGCGAAGACCTTACTTATCGCTTAGCTTAGTAGTCAGGTCGAACATTAACCTGCACTTTAATCCGTTTACCAGGGTGGTTTTGCGTCTGGGTATGATATGTCCGTCCCTGGTAGCGGTAAGTCACTCGGTAACCGGTGATATCGTCATAATACTCTACATCCTGGCTGACGCGACAGCGGCGTTGAGTCTCATAATGGTGACCTCCACTGTCGCGTTGACCGATATCATGGCCGACCGATGCGCCGAGTGCTGCGCCGATGGCGGTTTTAATCCGCCGGTTCTTGCT
>JAIBDV010000379.1 GCA_024686055.1 Neptuniibacter sp. | reverse complement strand
TGTGTGCGTGAAGAGATCTTTGGCCCGGTGCTGTCGGTGGTTGAGTTTAATGAAGAAGACGAAGTCATCGCGCTGGCCAATGACAGTGAATACGGGCTGGGGGCCTGTGTCTGGACCGATAATCTGAAACGTGCCCATCGTGTCAGCCGCAGAATCAACAGCGGTATGGTGTGGGTAAATGGCTGGGCTGACGGCGATCAGACCGTGCCGTTTGGCGGGGTAAAAGCGTCCGGCAATGGCCGGGACAAATCACTGCATGCGCTGGAGAAATATACGGAACTGAAAACCACCTGGTTCCGCCTGTAAGGTCAGTCGCCCTGTCCGGTGTGCAGTTATGCACCCCGGGCAGAACTGCGGGCGGGCTTACACCGCGGCAATCACCGACACTTCCACCAGCAGCTCTGGCCGTGCCATTTTCGCTTCCACACAGGCACGGGCCGGAGCCGCCCCTTCAGGTGCCCAGGCATCCCAGACCGCGTTCATCTCCTGAAACAGCGCCATGGTGCTGACATAGATGGTCACACTCAGCATCCGGCTTTTATCCGTGCCCACCGAGGCCAGCAGTGCATCCACCTTTGCCAGGGTGGTGCGGGTCTGTTCTGCCATATCGGCGCTGGCATCCGCCGCCACCTGGCCACAGAGATACACGGTGTTGTTGTGGATAACGGCACGGCTCATACGTGGGCCGGTTTCAAAGCGCTGGATGTCCATAGACGGTTCCATGTAAAACTCCTCGTAATAAAATCAGCGTCAGGCGACGTAACGGCTCATATCCAGCCCGGCCGGATCAATCCCCGGCTTGCGGCGGGAAATAAGGTCCGCCAGCAGCTGGCTGGAACCGCAGGACATGGTCCAGCCCAGGGTGCCGTGGCCACTGTTGGTGTACAGATTCGGATAGCGCGTTGCGCCCACCACCGGGGTACCATCCGGGGTCATCGGCCGCAGGCCGGTCCAGAACTCCGCCTGGGACAGATCACCGCCATCGGGGAAGATATCGTTAACCACCATCGAGATGGTTTCCCGGCGCTGGTCCAGCAGCTCGTCGCTGAACGCCGCCAGCTCGGCAGTGCCCGCCACGCGGATACGATCCTCAAAGCGGGTGATCGCCACCTTGTAGGTTTCATCCATCACCGTCGATACCGGGGCAGCATCAGGATTGGTGATCGGCAACGTGAGCGAGTAACCCTTGACCGGGAATACCGGCATTTTCACCCCGACCTTATCCAGCAACGGCGTGCTGTAACTGCCCAGTGCCACCACGTAAGCATCGGCGGTTTTGATCCCGGCGCTGGTCTTGATGCCGGTAATCTGGCTACCGTCGCTCTCAAGGCCCAGCACATGGGTATTCATCCTGTACTCAACGCCCATGGCCTTGGTGATTTCAGCCAGTTTCTGGGTGAACACAAAGCAGTCGCCGGTTTCATCACCGGGCAGACGCAGGCCGCCAGCAATCTTATCGCTCACCCGCGCCAGCGCAGGCTCCGCAGCGATACAGCCAGCAGTATCCAGCTGCTGGTACGGCACATTACAGCGCTCCAGCACCTCGATATCTTTGGCAGCATCAGCCACCTGCTTATCAGTACGGAAGATCTGCAGCGTACCCTGAGTGCGGTCGTCGTAATCAATATCCAGCTCGCGGCGCAGATCAACAAAACAGTCACGGCTGTACTCGGCCAGTCGCATCATCCGCTCTTTGTTCACCGCATAGCGGCTGGCGGTGCAGTTGCCCAGCAACTTGACCATCCAGCCCCACATTTTGGCATCCAGCAGCGGCTGAACCTTGAGCGGTGCATGTTGCTGCAGCAGCCATTTAGCCGCTTTCAGCGGGATGCCCGGTGCCGCCCAGGGTGCGGAGTAACCCGGCGAGATCTGCCCGGCATTGGCAAAGCTGGTTTCCAGCGCAGGCTGAGCCTGGCGGTCGATAACGGTGACGTCGTGGCCCTGCTGGGCGAGGTAGTACGCATTGGTAACGCCAACAACACCGGCACCCAGAATTATTATTTTCATGCCTGAACCTGTCTCTGTTTTCGTGCTGCCATCTGGATTAATGGCGGCTAGCCTGTAAAAATCGCATTAAACGTCATAGTGCTGACCACTCACAAACGAATTATCACGGCTTTCGCATGAACCAGATTAATGACAGACCGGTTGTCCTGAATTCATCCCTGCTGGCAGGGCTGCACTGCTTTGAGTGCGCCGCGCGGCATATGAGCTTTACCCGCGCCGCCGAAGAGTTACACCTGACCCAGGGCGCTGTCAGCCACCGCATTCGCAAGCTGGAAGAGCAGCTGCAGTTCAAACTGTTCCTGCGTTTCAACCGCCAGCTCAAGCTGAGCAAAGAGGGCCAGCAACTACTGCAGGTGCTGGAAAGCAGCTTCGGCGCGCTGGAAACCTCCATTCGCGACCTGCGCCGCCAGGATGTCACCGGCCGCCTGACCCTCTCCTCCGCGCCCTCCTTCACCGTACGCTGGCTGGCCCCGCGCCTTGGCGATTTCCAGCAGCGCCACCCCGGCCTGCTGCTGAATATCGAAACCCGCGACCGGCAGATCGACTTCCGCCACGAACCGGTTGATGTGGCGATCTACTACGGCGACGGCCACTACCCGGAGCTGCATGTAGTGAAACTGATGGATGAGCAACATATCCCTGTCTGCACACCGAAATTCGCCGACGATCACGACCTTTATGGCAATCCAGAGAAACTGGCCGAATGCCTGCTGCTGCACGATTCCAGCTCCAGCGGCAAAGAGGATGTATACGGTGAATGGCGCTACTGGTGCCAGCAGGCAGGCCTGCCCGAACCCGACCTCAGCTTCAGCTACTGCTTCAACCGCACCGCCCTGAGCATCGCTTCAGCGGAAAATGGCCAGGGGCTGGCACTGGGTAAATACCGCCTGCTGGCAGAAGATCTGGACAGTGGCCACCTGGTAGCACCGTTCAATATCAGCGTACCGGCGAAGCAGAGTTATTACGCGGTCTGTCACCCGGACCGGCTGGGGCAGCCGTCGGTGCGGGCGTTGATGAAATGGCTGGAGGGGCAGGTGGGGCAGGAACCACCACGACAAGAACCTGAGATTTATTTTAAATAAATGGTTTATGGGTGTGAATTTACAAAGGTTCTTGCGACAGAACTTTACCTTTGCAATCGAAAGTAAGTTTAAATTCCGTTTCTGCCGCAGAGCAATTTGGCGCTGTTGATAAAGGGCCGCAACCATTGGGCCATAGTACTTTTTTAGTACGATTCTGGCAGCTTGCACCTGATAGGGTTTGTAGCAAACTGGACCAGCGACTGTGCTGTAATGAGTGATTTCTATG
>JAIBDV010000231.1 GCA_024686055.1 Neptuniibacter sp. | reverse complement strand
CGGCATGTACCTGGGCAGCTTCTCCATGTTCATGAACCCTGAATTCCTTGATGGCCTGAGCGCTAAAGACCGCGAAGCGGTGCTGAGTGTATCAGGTGAAAAACTGTCGGCCCTGGCCGGTCGCGCCTGGGATGCGGGCGATGATGAAGGTTACAAAGCGGCTAAAGAGGCCGGCGTGAACCTGAATATCGTGAATACCTCTGATGCCATCGCAAAAGAGTTCCGTGATCTTACCAGCGGTATGGACGACGCCTGGGTTGAGCATGTTGCTGATCGTGATGTAGATGCGAAAGCCGCTCTGGCAGAGCTGCGTAGTATCGCTCGCAACTACGGTAAGTAAAGGATCTCAATATGACGTTTAGTGCCTGGATTTCAGCGCACTACGAAGAGCAGGGGCCAATTAAATGGTTGGCCTTTGCTCTGGAGTTGATCGCAGCGGTAACGCTGATGGCCTTGATGCTGCTGACCTGTGCAGACGTGGTAGGCCGTTACTTCTTCGACAACTCAGTAGATGGCGCGACAGAACTGACCGAGATTGGCATTGCCATTCTTATCTTTGCAGAAATGCCGGTGATCACCTGGCGTGGTGGTCATGTAGTAGTGGATATTCTTGATCGTATGCTAGGCAATACCGTGCTTAAAGCACTGGGACTGTTCTCTGCTTTTCTGATTTCAACGTCGCTCTACTTTCTGGCTGAGCGCATCTATTTTCTTGCAGCGCGTTCTATGCGTCGTGGCGAAGTCACCGAGTATCTGGAGATTCCAGTCGGGCTGGTCGTGCAATATATCGCCGTAATGAGCTGGGTGACGGCAGGGGCGATGATCACCTACGGTGTTTACCGCTTGCTGTACCTGAATCGCAACTGATAACAATTATAAATTCCAGAGTGTGTTCCGCATGATAACTGCGTTGATCGGCTTTGCTATTCTTTTGATTCTGATCGTAGTAATACGGATACCGATTGCCTTTTCTATGGGCATTGTCGGGTTCTTCGGCTTTGCTGCGATGCAGGGGCTAACGTTTGACAATATGATGGATTTTCGCTGGACCGGCGCTTTATCCATGGCCTCCAAGCGAGTGGTTGATACCGCACAGGAATATAGCCTGTCGGTTATACCACTGTTCATTCTAATGGGTAATCTGGTGACCAAGTCGGGATTGTCCCATGAACTTTACCGCGCCTCTTATGCCTTCCTGGGGCATAAAAAGGGCGGCTTATCCATGGCAACGGTCGTGGCTTGCGGTGGTTTTTCCGCGATCTGTGGTTCCAGTCTGGCGACCTCGGCAACCATGGCAAAAGTGGCGATGCCACCGATGCGCAAATACGGTTACTCCGACGAGCTGGCGACAGCGTCTATCGCTGCCGGCGGTACCCTTGGGATTCTGATCCCTCCCAGTGTGATTCTGGTGATCTACGGGCTGCTGACTGAAACCAGTATCCGTGAGTTATTTGCTGCGGGCTTTATTCCCGGTGCGATCGGTATTTTTCTCTACCTGATGGCCGTGCGCTGGGTGGTATGGCGTAATCCGGCGGAAGGCCCCTGCGGTGAAAAGATGGACTGGCCTGAACGCCGTGAAGCCTTGAACGGCGTCTGGGGTGTGCTGATTCTGTTTACCGTGGTAATGGGCGGTATCTATATGGGCATCTTCACGCCGACTGAGGCGGCGGGTATTGGTGCCGGTGGTGCTTTTCTGATTGCGTTGTCACGTAAAACGCTCAATTTTGCCAGCCTGTTCGATATCCTGACGGATACCGCGCGTACCTCGGCGATGCTGTTTGGGGTACTGATTGGTGCGCTGATCTTCTCCAACTTCATCAATCGGGCGGGTCTGCCGTCCGACTTGCTTGAATTTGTTAGTGCACTGGATGTTGCACCGATGGTGGTGATCCTCTGTATTTTGCTGATTTACATCATACTGGGCATGGTGTTTGAAAGTCTGTCGATGCTGTTGCTGACGGTACCTATCTTCTTCCCACTGGTGCAGAGCATGGGCTTTGATCTGGTCTGGTTCGGCATTGTGGTGGTGGTGGTGACTGAAATAAGTCTGATTACGCCGCCGGTGGGGATGAATGTCTTTGTTCTCAGTGCGGTGTTGCGTGATGTTAAAGCCAGTACGATCTTTAAAGGGGTAACGCCATTCTGGTGTGCAGATATTATCAGGCTGATATTGATTACGCTCATAGCGCCAATATCACTGATCCTGCCAGAGTTGCTGTATCGCTAGCTGGTATAAAAAGGGCCCGCAAGGGCTCTTTGTTGTTGCGGCCACTTATATTTTATACGGAAACCCGCCTCGGTCGGCTGCACCGGGCAAGGAGACCTGCAATGCTTCCTGACGTTAAAAAAATTCTGTATGCGTCTGATATCGAACAGGGATCACGGCCCGCTTTTCGGGCGGCCGTTAGTCTGTGTGGTCACTACGATGCTGAAATTACCTTTTTGCACGTAATCGAGCCGCTCAGTGCGTCGGCACAGAGCATCGTGAAAACCATGATGAATGACGCATCCTTGCTGGAGCTGCATGATGACAGCCTTCAGCACCTGCGTGAAATACTCAAAGAACGGATCGATGCCTTTTGCGATAGCGAGCTGGAACCCGAAGAACGGCCCGCTGAAAATCAGATAGCGACCCGGGTTGAAGAGGGTGCGCCGGATCAGGTGATCCTGCGGATAGCCGATGAGATTGATGCCGATGTGATTGTAATGGGCTGTCGAAAACATAATGCCGTGAGCCAGTTTTTGCTGGGCTCTACGGCCAACAAAGTGATGCACCAGAGTCAGCGTCCTGTGCTGATTGTTCCACTGAAGAAAAGCTGATCTGCCTGTGCCGGTATTTTCTACATACCGGCATGATTTACCCAGGCCTGGCGGCTGATTTCAGCTTGCCAGCCACTGGGTACCACTGAATTTCATTTTATAATTTCCATAGTCGAATTAATGTTGTTCGGTGAAGCCCGGTTAAACCGGCGCTCAATTCCGGTATCTTTTTGCTACACGATGATTTACATCAAGGCACGGTAGCGCAATAGCTGGCCGCAGGCGGTCTCGAATGCTAGCCCTCTGTTTTACCGTCAGACCTATAACAACAGGAATCAGTTATGTCCAAGAAGCCCTTTGCATCCTCAGCGGATCTCGGTGTAAAAACAGAAACTCTGGAAATTCTGGGTGATGGTATCTATGCCCTGACGGCCGAAGGTGACCCGAACATTGGCGCAGTTGAAGGTGAAGATTTCATCGTTGCGTTTGAAGCCCGTGCCACACCAAAAGCGGCTAGCGACTGGCTGGAACAGCTGCGCAAGCACACGGATAAGCCGGTTAAATACCTGGTGCTGTCTCACTACCATGCGGTGCGTGTACTGGGTGCCGAGGCTTTCAATGCTGAGTCAATTATTGCCCATGAAAATACCAAATTCCTGATCGAAGAGCGCGGTATGCAGGACTGGGCATCTGAGTATGGCCGTATGCCACGTCTGTTCCGCGAGCCTGACGGCATCAAGGGGCTGACGCACCCGGATATCGTCTTCAACGACCGACTGGAAATCCCGCTCGGTGGTGATCGTGGCAATCTGGTGCTGGAATACTGTGGCCGTGGCCATACAGCGGGCGATATCTGTGCCTGGATTCCAAAGCAGAAAGTACTGTTTGCCGGTGATCTGGTAGAAGCCGCTGCAGCGCTGTATACCGGTGATGCGTTCCATTTTGACTGGGCGACTAATACGCTGGACAAAGTGAAAGCCTATGAGGCTGAAGTGCTGGTCGGTGGTCGTGGCGCGGTGGCCCGTGGCCGTGACGAGGTGGATGCAGCGATTGAACAGACTCGTGGCTTCCTCAATGGCATGATCGAAAAGGTGGGTGAAGTTCACAAACGTGGCGGCACGGTGAAAGAAGCCTTTGAGTCTACCCGTGATCATCTGGCACCGAAATTTGGTATGTGGCCGATCTTTGAACACTGCCTGCCATTTGATGTACAGCGTCTGTGGGATGAGTTTGACGGTACCGACTGGCCACGCATCTGGACTGATGAACGTGATCAGGAAGTCTGGGATAAGCTGCAGGACTGATCGTCAGTTACCCTTCATTCATCAGCGCCTCAGGGCCTGATAACAGGAACCCTGTGCCGTCCGGCACAGGGTTCTTTTTTATCTGCGTCAGGCTGAAATAGCCATTATCCATGGTGGTTCCCACTGTATTCCGTTCAAGATAGCGGGCAGGTATGATGGAGCAAGCTCTATGCCGAATCAGTTTTTGAAATGAACCAGCGTAAGGAAGTTGTATACCGATGGACGTTCTTTCAGCAATGGGTGTGTTTGTGCGGGTTGTTGACCGCAAGAGCTTCTCAATGGCAGCCAATGAGCTGGGGATTTCCAGTTCGTCAGTCAGTAAACAGGTCTCCCATCTGGAGAAGCATGTCGGTGCCCGTTTGTTACAGCGAACCACTCGGCGGTTGAGTGTCACCGAGGTCGGTGCTGCCTATTACGACAAGTGTGTACGTATCCTGTTTGATATCGAAGAAGCTGAAAACCTGGTGTCGCAGCTGCAGGGTGCTCCGCGAGGGGTCTTGCGGATCTCCTGTAATATGACCTTTGGCCAGATGCAGCTGTCCCGGGCGATTCCTGAATTTATGGAAAAGTACCCGGATATCAAGTTTGATGTCTCACTGGACGATCGTCCTCAGGATATGGTGAGCGAAGGCTTTGACCTGGCGATTCGTATCGCTGACCCTCAGCTCCCTGATTCCAGCCTGATTGCGCGTGAAATCGGCGCTATTCCGATGTTTATCTGCGCCAGTCCGCAGTATCTGGAGACCCACGGTCAGCCGGGTAGTCTGAATGATCTGAAATAGCATAACTGTCTTATCTTTGTTCACGCCTCCAATGCCAACCAGTGGTCACTGGATGAAGGCGGTAACCTGAATACTGTGCAGGTGGCAGGGGATATGAAAGCCAATAACAGCCTGGTGGTACGGGCCTCTGCGCTGGCCCACCGTGGCGTGGCCAATCTGGCGTCGTTTGTGATAGCGCGGTTTATCGAGTCCGGCGAACTGAAACTGGTGTTTCCTGATCACCAGCCGGAACGGCTGTCTATCTTTGCCGTTTATCCGGACCGTAAATACACCTCACCGAAAGTCAGTGCCTTTATCACCTTCTTCAAAGACTGGCTGGCCCGTAACCTGGAGCAGGAGCAGGCAAATTTTCGCTGACAGGCCCTGGCCTGCTTACCCGTCGTTCAGGTTGTTTTGCAGTGCCTGCTCGATAATCTCCAGGCAGACTGCCACCGCCAGCGGCATCGTGTCAGGGTAGGGGTGCAGCGCGTAGACGGTGTTCGCTGGCAGTTCATAGCCGGGCAGCATCTCGACCAGCACGCCCGCCCGCGCCTGAAAGATAAACCCAGGCACAATACCCATTCCAGCACCGGCTTCCAGTAATGCAAGACAGGTGGGCAGCGAATCTGCTCGACAGCCGGGTGTCGCGTCTACTGTCCGCACACCTTCACCCGTTATCGCCGTTAAGTGATG
>JAIBDV010000112.1 GCA_024686055.1 Neptuniibacter sp. | reverse complement strand
CGATGCCTGCGCTGGCCCGTAAAGAGCCTATTGTCATCACAGACTGAATCGAGCGGCAGAAAAAAACAGGCCCCAAAAGGGGCCTTAAGAGCGCATTACAAAAATCGGATGATCAGACAGCGGCCAATCAGGCTGCTGTTTTACGACGTGCAGCTACTTTTTTGCCGTCTTCTTTACTTGCTTCTACAACGACTTCAGCTCTGGCAGGCTCAGCAACAACAGAGCTTTTCATCGTTTCCATCACGGAGTTCATCTGGCCAACCCATGGCATCTCGCCCATGCCGGCAAAACTTTGCTCAACCAGGCCAGACATCTCATCGCGGGCTTCCGTCATAACGGCCAGCTCTCTCTCAGCCGTAGACTTCAGGTTGGTTTCCAGCTGCTTGAAATACCCCATCTGCATTTCAGCGGCCTGGCGTGGATCACGTACCATCGCCAGTGCATTCATCTGGGCCATGCCTGCACTAAACAGGTCGTTCATGTAGGCAGTCTGCAGAGCGATGATCTGCTCAGCAGCCCGCTTGTTGATCTCAGCCATATCTACAACCGGCTTCATCTTTCCCTTGACGTCATTCAGCATAGTTTCGTACATGGTGGATATCCCCTTGAGTCCTCTGGCGTGATCGCTGACAAAAATATTTTGTGCAACGCAACAAACAGGGCTCACTATAGTGATTAAAAAATAGCCTGTCAACGATAAATGGTGCGCTGCACAACGACAAATATATAAGGGTAAACACCGGAAACTATTCCAGAAACAGCAGCTTATCTGCAGGCAGTCCAGCTTTATGTTTTTTTTGCTGTGCGCCTTTGTTACTGTGTCGTCAATGGAATCGGCTTCCGGGCTCTGGCTCATATTTTCACGCCATACACCGCCCGTGTTTCTGGACATTTTCAGGCCGATAGAACACAACCGGCTAAACTGGGTCTATACCGACAATCGAGCTGTCGTGTCTGACTCATCAGCCTGCCACGCCTGTATGACAATTAAACGTCTGCAGTGGCAGCAGGCCGTAACTGAGGTAACAATTTATGGATTCTACTGCGTGTCATGAAACATTCCGCCTGATCCGTACTGAGCGTATCGATTCCCTGGGCGTTGACGTTGCCGAGTACGAGCATAAAAAAACCGGTGCCATGCACTACCATCTGGCCGCTGAGAACGAAGAAAATGTTTTCCTCGTCGCCTTTCGTACCGTGCCTATGGACTCCACCGGCGTTGCCCACGTACTTGAGCACACTGCATTGTGCGGCAGCGAAAAGTACCCCGTGCGTGACCCGTTCTTCATGATGACCCGGCGTTCACTGAATACCTTTATGAACGCCTTCACCAGCAGTGACTGGACGGCCTACCCATTCGCCAGCCAGAACCGTAAAGACTATTTCAATCTGCTGGATGTGTACCTGGACGCGGCATTCTTCTCCCGTCTGGATGAGATGGACTTCCTGCAGGAAGGCCATCGGGTCGAGTTCTCCGAAACCGAAAACCCGGCTTCGCCACTGACCTATAAAGGCGTCGTTTTTAACGAGATGAAAGGAGCGATGAGCTCCCCGGTGTCGACACTCTGGCAGACCGCCACTAAATACCTGTTCCCGACCAGCACCTACCACCATAACAGTGGCGGTGACCCGGAATGTATTACCGACCTCAGCTACGATGAGCTGATCGACTTTTATAAGTCCCATTACCACCCAAGTAATGCGGTATTTATGACCTTCGGTGATATTCCTGTCACCGAGCTGCAGCAGCGGATGGAAAGCGAAGCCCTGGGCCGGTTCGAGCGCCAGGACAGCCATATCGCCGTAACCGATGAGAAGCGCTACCACGCACCGCTGCGTATAGAAGAAGCCTACGCGCTGGAAGAGTCTGATCTGAGTGGCAAAACCCACCATGTGATGGGCTGGCTACTGGGCAAATCGACCGACCTGGAAGCACAGCTCAAAGCGCACCTGCTATCACGGGTATTGCTGGACAACAGCTCATCGCCACTGCGCTTTACACTGGAATCCACCGACCTGGGCAGCGCACCATCGCCATTATGCGGGCTGGAAGACTCCAACCGCGAAATGAGCTTTATGTGCGGCCTTGAAGGCAGCGAAACCGACAAGGCAGACGCCTTTGAAACGCTGGTGATGGACACCCTGGCGCGCATTGCAGAAGAGGGCGTTCCACAGGAAATGCTGGACGCGCAGCTGCACCAGCTGGAGCTGGGCCAGCGTGAGATCAGTGGCGACGGCTACCCTTACGGCATGAGCCTGATTCTGGAATCTCTGTCAGCGGCCACCCACCGCGGTGACCCGATCGCACTGCTGAATCTAGACCCGGTACTGGAAAAACTGCGTGAAGAGATCAAGCAGCCGGACTTCGTCCAGAATCTGATCAAAGAATGGCTGCTGGATAACCCGCACCGTATTCGCCTGACCCTGCGCCCGGATGCCGACCTTGCCCAGCGTCGTAATGACGCTGAACAGGCCCAGCTGGACGTCATCGCCGCCGCCATGAGCGCCGATGAAAAACAGCAGGTAATTGAGCGTAGCAAAGCGCTGGAAGCCCGTCAGATGCAGGAAGACGATGAGTCTATTCTGCCGAAGGTTACCATCGCGGATGTGCCGACCGATATGCGCATTCCCCAGGGTGAACAGGCCAACGCCAGCGCCCCGGCAACCTGGTACAGCCAGGGCACTAACGGCCTGGTATACCAGCAGGTGATTATTGATCTGCCGGACTTCACCGAAGAAGAGCAGCAGCTGCTGCCACTGTTTAGCTACTGCTTCACCGAGCTGGGCTGTGGTGAACGCGACTACCCGCAGAACCAGCAACGCCAGGCGCAAGTCACTGGCGGCCTGAGCGCTTTCAGCTCACTGCGTGCCACCACCGACGACGAGCAGCAAGTAACCGGTTACTTCGTGTTGTCTGGTAAAGCACTGCAGACCAAAGCGGCTGAGCTTGACGCTCTGATGCTGGAAACCCTGCAATCCGCACGCTTCGATGAAGTGGGCCGTATCCGTGAGATTGTCTCTCAGCAGCGTACACGCAAAGAGCAGAGCATCACCGGTAGTGGCCACTCGATGGCGATTATGGCTGCCTGCGCCAACTTTGCACCGGTTGCTCACCTGAGCCACCAGAACCGGGGCCTGGCCAGCATTCGCTTCATTAAAGACCTGGACGAGTCACTGGCTGACGATAACCGTCTGCAGCAGCTGTCCAGCACCCTGGAAACCATGCATCAGAAGGTTGTCGCTGCACCGCGCCGCTTCCTGATGATCGGTGAAGAAGAACACAAAGCCGCACTGCTGGGGCAGCTCGACAGTCGCTGGATGCAGCCAGAAAGCGCTTCGGCCACCCTGGCCCTGCCACAAACCCGCAGCAGCGTGAACCAGCTGTGGACCACCAGCACCCAGGTTAACTTCTGTGCCAAGGCTTACCCAAGCGTGGTCGTTAGCCATCCGGATTCTGCAGCACTGACCGTACTGGGCGACTTCCTGCGTAACGGTTACCTGCACCGGGCAATCCGCGAGCAGGGCGGTGCCTACGGCTCGGGTGCCAGCCAGGACTCCGGTGATGCGGTATTCCGTTTCTTCTCTTACCGTGACCCTCGCCTGACTGAAACGCTGGATGATTTTGACCAGTCACTGGTCTGGCTGAAAGAGACCGACCATGACCCGCAGAAACTGGAAGAGGCCATCCTGGGTGTAATCAGCTCCATCGACAAACCGGGTTCTCCGGCCGGTGAAGCCAAGCAGGCCTACCACAGTGAACTGTTTGGCCGTACAGCAGAACAGCGCAAGGCTTTCCGCCAGCGTATTCTGCAGGTTACCCTGGAAGATCTGCAGCGTGTCGCTAACACCTGGCTCACCCAGGACAACGCCAGCATCGCCGTTGTAACCAGTGCCGCTGCCGCTGAACCGTTGGCAGCACAATTTGATGTAATTAGTGTTTAAGTTATCTGACTGACAGCCGATTACTGTCAAAGCTGTGAAAAAAGCAGCACCTCAGGGTGCTGCTTTTCATTTAATCTGACTGAACAAGGAGCTGTCCGATGATTGAGTCGCTGGATTCCACAGATCAGCCCCTTGATGCACCTCAGGACGAAGGAGATGAAAACTTATCTCCCGCTCAGCTTGAAGAACGCATGGCTAAACGAATACAGCAGATGATTCACGAGCTCAAATGCAAACTTATCCGCAACCAGAAAGAGATCTACGACGCCCAGCAGCGCTATGCTGAAAACCAGGGCAGTGAAGAAGAGATTGTTGAATTGCAGGGTAAAGATTACGCCCTCAAAGAAGCTCTGTTATCCACCATGGGCCGATATTCTGACATGATGCAGCAACGCATTTTGCTGGCAGGCATTATTCCTATGTGGGCCGATGTAGAGCCTGGCCGACTGATCAACGTCGCCGCCTGAGCCACCACCAATCCTCCCTGATTAATCACATCTGGCTTGCAGCTTTCGGCAAAGCCTGTTTAAGTGCTGCACTCTTTTCTGCCATGGCTTAACTCCCCCGTATGGACACCCGCAACCTGTATCTGGCCGCTGGCCTGATTGTGGTATCAGAAATATTTCTGGTTCTCTCCGGCATGATCATCAAACAGCTGGCCGACGCCTTGCCGCTGGAACTGATCGTATTTTTCCGCAATATCTTTGGCCTGCTGCTATTAACCCCCTGGTTACTACGTCATGGTCGTGATGCCTTGCGTACCCAGAAACTGCATTTCCATTTTATGCGCGGTGCCATCGGCGTAACCGCCATGAGCTGCCTGTACTACTCCTGGCAATACCTGCCGCTGGCAGAAGCGGCACTGCTGAAACAGACCGCACCGTTTTTCATCCCGCTGATCGCTTTCTGGTGGCTGGGTGAGCGCATTCCCGTGCTGGCCCGCTGGGCTATTCTGGTCGGGTTTATCGGCGTCCTGCTCATCCTTAACCCGACGGAAGGCACCCTGAACCTGGCCGTACTGATTGCGCTGTGCGGTGCCATGCTTGGCGCAACAGCCAAAGTCACCGTGCGACGGATGAGCGATACCGAATCGCCCCAGCGTATCGTGTTCTACTTTGCCCTGTTCGGCAGCCTGATTATTGCCATCCCTGCGATCAGCCACTGGCAAACCCCCAGCCTGACTCAAGCCGCCTGGCTGTTCGCCATGGCGATCACGTCTACCTGCGCCCAGCTACTGCTCAGTAAAGCCTACGGCCTGGCCCCGGCGGGGCAGCTGGGCCCCTTCACCTACGCCTCGGTAGGTTTCGCCGCCCTGACCGGCTGGCTGTTCTGGCAGGAGATTCTGCCGCTGTTGAGCTGGGCAGGGCTGGTGCTGATTGTCGGGGCCGGGATGATGGCGCTACAGTCTGGCCGCCGTAAAAAAGCGAATATCAGAACCGCTTGATTACAGAATACTTTTTCGCCACATTGGTGCATTGACCGTCAATCAGGATCGACGATGAACACCTCGTTTGGCTTCGAACTCAAATCGCTGGAAATCTTTGTCCAGATTGTAGAAACCGGCAATATGACCCACGCAGGGCAGCGGCTCGGCATGAGCCAGTCGTCGGTATCCCAGGCACTGGCTAACCTGGAAGAAGCACTACGCGCCGAACTGATGGACCGCAGCGTCAGGCCGATGGAGCTGACCAGCGCCGGACGCTATTTCTATGACCGCGCCACCGCATTGCTAAAAGAGGCCCGGCTGACCAGCCAGGAGATGCGCAAGGCCGATTACACCCTGCTGCGCCATGTCAAAATGGCGCTGGTCGACTCCATTATCACCGCCGTGGGCAAGCCACTGCTGGATGTGGTGCGCCAGCGTACCCAGGACTGGAGCCTGATCACCGGCCAGTCACACCTGCATGCTCATATGCTGATCAGCCGCCAGGCGGATATTATTATCTCGGACGACCCGCTGGACACCTGTGATGATCTGCTGCGCTACCGGATACTGCGTGAACCTTTTGTACTGGCCGTGCCCAACGATTACCACGGCCCCAGTGAACTGAACGAAGTGGTGCAACGCTACGACTTTATCCGCTACAGCGCCACCGCACTGATTGCCAAAGATATCGAGCGCTACCTGCGTCGTAATCAGTGCGCTCCCGCTCAGCGGATGCAGCTGGATAATTCCTTTGCCGTCGTCTCTGCGGTCTCTTCGGGGATCGGCTGTACGATTACCTCACCACTGTGCCTGTTTCAGAGTGGCATCCGCCAGCAGGGTGTGAAGCTGCTGCCACTGCCCGAACCTTTCTACCGCAATATCACCCTGGTTACCCGCCAGCACGAGCTGGGGGATCTGCCCGCCATGATCGCCCATGACTGCCGCACCATTCTTAATGACAGCTTCCGCGCAGAGATCACCGATGAATATGAATGGCTGCGCTCAGAAATCGAATGCTGAGGGCATAAAAAAGCCCCGACACAGCGGGGCATAAGGGAGGAATCCGTTATAGCACAGCCCTTACTGGCGCGCCTGGTCGATAAAGTTCAGAATCCAGCGCGTGGCCAGCTGCGCATCCACCTCTGCTGTCAGCGATGTAAACGCCTCTCGCACTCGACTGGCTGGAATGCGATCACGGCGGCGATCCGTCAGTGCAGCTGAATAGCTGCGCGAAAACTCAGGATGACCCTGCACCCCCAGCATATGCTCGCCTACCTGAATCAGATAGAACGGGCAAAACTGGCTGCTGGCCAGCACCTGGGTATTTTCCGGCAGCAGGGTGACCTGATCCTGATGACTGACCACCAGATCCAGCGCTGATTGTGCCGGGCTCATCCAGCCCTGCGGCTGGCTGATCTCATTAAACGACACCCCCACACCCCAGCCACGGGCTGAGCGCTCAACCCGCCCGCCGAGCGCTTTGGCCAGCAGCTGGTGGCCAAAACAGATACCCACATAGGGCTTACCGGCCTCATAAAGACGGCGAACAAAGCTCTCCAGCTCATCCAGCCAGGCCAGACCATCGTTCACCCCATGCCGACTGCCGGTGGTGATATAGCCATCGCAGTCATCCAGTGACGCGGGGTACTCGCCCAGCCGCACATCGTAGGTTTCATAGCTCAGATCATCACGCACCTGGTCCATCAGCTGCTGGAACATCTGCGGGTAATTGCCAAACTCAGGCTGCAGCTGCGTCTGCACATCGTCGCATTGCAAAATACCAATTTTCATATCAGCGATGCCTCCTGCTCATTCAGAGCGCACCCTGAACAGCGGCAGTGAAGATTTCACTGTACTGCCGGGCACTGAACTGGATCGGGTTACCACCCGCACTTGGATCTTCAGTGGCCATCAGGCCCACTTTCTCAGCTTGGCTGGCATCGATACCAATCTCCGCCAGGCTGTGCGGAATTCCCAGCTGTTCACGCATCTGTAGCACCCAGCTCAGGAAACCATCAAAGCTGCTATCCGCCAGCCCAATGTAACGCGCTGTACGCTCAATCCGCTCGGTGATCACTTCACGGTTAGCCTTAAGCACATAGGGCATCAGAATCGCGTTGAGCAAACCATGGTGAGCATCAAACAGCGCCCCCAGTGGATGCGCCAGCGCATGCATACCCCCCAGCCCTTTCTGAAACGCCGTCGCGCCCATGGCCGAGGCGACGATCATCTGCATCCGGGCGTCCACATTGCCGCCATCGGCCACCGCCACCGGCAGGTACTCTTTTACCAGCCGTACACCTTCCACAGCGATGCCTTCAGCCATCGGATGGTAGAACGGCGAACACAGCGCTTCCAGATTATGGGAGAGGGCATCCATACCGGTGGCAGCGGTGATTTTGGCGGGCAGGCCGGTGGTCAGTTCCGGGTCCAGAATCACCAGCGAGGGCAACATGCGTGGATGGAAGATGATTTTTTTCACATGCAGCGCTTCGTCGGTAATCACCGACGCACGGCCAACTTCAGAGCCCGTACCCGCCGTGGTTGGCACCGCCACAATCGGCGCCACACCGGCTTCATTAACGCGGGTCCAGTTATCGCCAACATCTTCGAAATCCCACAGTGGCCGGTCCTGACCCACCATCAATGCCACCGCTTTGGCTGCATCCAGCCCGGAGCCGCCACCAAAGGCAATCACGCCATCGTGGTTACCGGCTTTATAGGCCGCCACGCCGTCCATCACATTACTGCCATTGGGGTTGCTCTTAATCGCGCTGAACAGACCACAATCCAGCCCGGCATCCCGGCACTGCTGCACCGCCGCTGTCACCATGGGCAAGCCCGCCAGGCCCGGGTCCGTTACCAGCAGCGGGGCGCGCATGCCCAGCTGTTGACAGCACTCAGCGAGCTCAGCAATACGGCCAGCACCGGCCCGGATCGCATTAGGGTAGTTCCAGTTACCGCTCAGATTTTCATACGCCATCGATCAATCCTCATAT
>JAIBDV010000421.1 GCA_024686055.1 Neptuniibacter sp. | reverse complement strand
GAATCCTGCTACTCCGACCACTTATCTTCAGCCGCACTGTACTGGAAACAGTATTTTATCGGAGTATAGCGCAGCCTGGTAGCGCATCTGGTTTGGGACCAGAGGGTCGCAGGTTCGAATCCTGCTACTCCGACCATCATATCGTTCTGATCGACCCCTTCTGTTTTTTACACTCCTCTTTATTTCTCCAGCTCTCACTTTCTTGCTCTACATCCTTGGCTTTCACTGTATCTGTCTGTTTTGATTGCCGTTGACTGTTATCTGAATTTTTCTCATTCTGTGATGAGGCGCATCCGTTCGTCTGCGCGAATTCGTTATTCTAGAATGCGCGTTCAATTCTGGCCGAGTGGTCGCTGACGAGAGCTATCCCCGATGGATGCAAAGCGCAAAGCGCAAGACCCTGAACTGGTTTGTACCTGCAATGACTTGTACGTCACGGATATTCAGCAGGCGCTGGATGAGGGTGAGACCGGCTATAAAGAGATATTTACCGTTCATGAAATGGCACCGCGTTGCTGTGGCTGCGTGGATGATGTGCAGCAACTGGTGAAGCAGTGGCAGCAGGCTACAACTGATCTCGCATAAGGAATTGAACCTCGAATGAATGAGCTGTGGGTCGTGATCGGCCTGACCCTGATGGCCGGACTGGCCATGCCGCTGGGCGCATTGATTGCCAGTATGGAACATATTCACAATGACTGGCTGGAGCAGGAGTTTCGTCACGGCGTTATGGCTTTTGGCGCCGGCGCCTTGCTGTCAGCAGTTGCGCTGGTGCTGGTACCTGAGGGACGGGGTACGTTACCTATCCCTGGTGTGATTGCCAGTTTTATGGCGGGCGGGCTGTTATTTATGTGGCTGGATCGCTGGCTGGCATCGCGCCAGAGTGAAAGTGCTCAGCTGGTGGCCATGCTGGCGGATTTCATTCCCGAAGCGCTGGCGCTAGGGGCGGCATTGGCACTGGGGAGCTCCGCCGCATTTCTGCTGGCGCTGTTGATGATGGCGCAGAATATCCCGGAAGGCTTTAATGCTTACCGTGAGTTGACCGGCCCGGCTGGGGTGTCGCGGCGCAAAGTACTGCTGGCGTTTCTGGTGTTAGCGCTGGTGGGGCCGCTGGCCGGGCTGGCGGGGTATATCTGGCTGGTCAGCTGGCCTGCGCTGGTGGGCGTCGTGATGCTGTTTGCCTCGGGTGGCATTCTCTATCTGGTGTTTCAGGATATCGCCCCTCAGGTGCCGCTGAAAAAACACTGGGCACCGCCACTGGGCGCGGTTGCTGGCTTTCTGCTGGGTCTTGTCGGGCAGATGATGATCGGCTGAGGCTGTCGCAATATTACCGCAAACTATTCAGGACGGATTGGTGAGGGTATCGCCTGTCACCAGGGAAGGATGAATGAAAGACGCAATTATTACGGCAGTCTCAATACTGCAAGATCCGAAAGCTGCTGCCGCACAGGTAGCTACCCGATTGAACCGGTCAGATATCGGCTTCGTGCTGTTTTTTTGTGCGGCAAGTTATCCGTTGCAGGCGCTGGGGCGGGCCTTGAAGACCGAGTTTGGTGCCATGCCGATGGCGGGCTGTACTAGTGGTGGTGAAATAACCGAGCAGGGTTATCAGGATCACAGCCTGATTGCTGTGGGCTTTAAGCGCGACGGGTTTCATATCGAAGGGACGCTGCTCAGCGGCCTGGCTGAGGTTGATCTGGATGTGGCGCAACAGCAGGTCGCCCGGCTGATCAGTCAGGGTGATGAGCATCGTGTCGCATCGCTGAGTGGTCACAGCTTTGTAGTGACCCTGGTCGATGGCCTGTCAGTGCTTGAAGAGCAGGTGCTGGCAGCGCTTAATGCCTCGCTGGGCAGTTTGCCTCAGGTCGGGGCATCCGCCGCCGATTACGGTTGTGAGGGTAGCCAGACCTGGGTGTATTTTG
>JAIBDV010000050.1 GCA_024686055.1 Neptuniibacter sp. | reverse complement strand
TATTACTTATCTGCGCCCTGATTGTGTGGGCATTTGAACGGGCCCGCCACCATGCTTGAAGTTGACCACCTGGCCATCGAACGCGACGGCACCTTGCTGCAATATCAGCTGAGGCTTCAAGCCGGCGCAGTTCTGGCCCCTAAGGGCCGCAGCGGGGTCGGTAAATCGACCTTGCTCAGTGCGCTGGCGGGTTTTGTTGAACCCTGTCAGGGCGACATGCGCTGGCAAGGCCGGTCTTTGCTGGGCTTACCTGCAGAGCAACGGCCGGTGAGCATGCTGTTTCAGGATCACAACCTGTTTGAGCATCTGAGCGTGCGGGAAAATCTGCAGCTGGGGTTCAGTGGCAAGGCTCCAGCCGAAGCCCTTAACGCTGCTTCTGTCGCTTTGCAGGTCAGTGATCTGCTGGATAAGAAACCACCGACCCTGTCTGGCGGCCAGCGCCAGCGCATCGCTATTATCCGTACGCTGTTAAGGCCAGAGCCGATTGTGCTGCTTGATGAGCCCTTTGCTGAGCTTGACCCCAGTACTCGCCAACTGGCCACCAGCTGGACCCTCCACAGCGCCCGCGCGCAGCAAAAAACGGTACTGCTGGTCACCCATCAACAGGAAGATGTGACCCGACTGGCTGATCGGGCTATTGAACTGGGGTGAACACGTAACGGGGCAAACCCTGACCCGGCTCAGTCTTCATAGCCATCATGCCGGCGCAGCCAGGCCATGGAATAAGCCAGCGACTGTTCATCTCGCCCCAGAGGTACCCGATCCATCAGCTGATAGGCAGTATTAAGGCAATCCAGCCCTCGCCCATAGCAACTATAGGTATGATAAATCTGCCCCTGTTCATCACGATAAAACACGCTCAGCCCGGGTGCTTCCTCCAATGGAAAGTGACACATTTCATAGTTATAGAAGGCCGCCCCCTCTGCCTGTTCAGCCGCGCTGAAGGTTACCCCGAAGTCCTGATTAAAGGTTGTACCCAGGGAAGAGACCCAACCAAAATCCCAGCCCATCCGCGTTCGATAGGCCAGCAGCTTTTGTAACGCAGCGCGGGAGACCACCGCCAGAGTGATATTTCGATGGGCCAGGTGTACGCTCAAACCATCAAGGTGATCGGCCCAGAAGGAGCAGCTGACACAGCCCTGTTCCCAGTCAGGACCAAACATAAAGTGATATATCACCAGCTGGTTACGACCCGAAAACAGTTCAGCCAGACTTTGGCGGCCATGCTCGGTATCAAAGCTGTAGGCCTGCTCCACTTTAACCCAGGGTAACTGTCGTCGTAGCGCACTGATCTCGTCGTTCAGACGGGTTAACGCCTTCTCGCGCTCCAGCAATTCTTTACGCTCTTCCAGCCACTGCGCCTGAGATACCACCGGGTGTTGCTTCATCGTTACCTACCTTCTTCACCAGCCCTATACCATCGCCCCATGCTGCTTTCAGTATATGAAAGAAAAAAGCGGACGAAGGGTCGTTTTCACACCCCCAGCCAACCCCGGAATCAGCAACAGGCTCAGTAAGCAAAGATGAAACAGACCGATCAGCCAGAAACTCAGCTGAAAACTGCGTTTACGGGTTTTATGCCGAAATAGCCGCTGCGCCAGAAAGCCACCGGGCCAGCCACCAAACACTGACAACAGATGCAAACGGGCTTCGGGGACCCGCCAGCCACCCCGCTGGGCCTGACGTTTGTCATAGCCATACAGCAGAAAAAGCACCAGGCTGAAAACCCCATATCCACCGAGCAATAACGTAATCACATCTACCTGCCAAAAAATTGCAAAAAAAAACCCACCCCGCCAGTGGCGGAGTGGGTCGGTATAGTACCAGCGTCGCTGTTTTATCAGTAACGGAAGCGCTGGATCAGCGTCTGCAGATGCTGGCCGGTGTGCTCCAGATGCTCGCCAGAGCTGGAACTCTGTTCAGCCTGGCCACGGGTTTCTTCCGCCAGGTCCGAAATCGCCTGCACACTGCGATTGATATCTTCTATCGTAGCAGTCTGCTCTTCAGTCGCCGCTGCAATCTGCGTGTTCAACGAAGAAATATCGTGAATCGCCGAGGCTGCCAGCTGCAATGCTTCAGCGGCACTACGACTTTCTTTCACCGAGGTTTCACCACTATGGCGAATCGTCTCCATGACTTTCACCGCATCCTGCGTGCCCTGCTGCAATCGCTCGATCATCTTCTGAATTTCTTCAGTGCTGTTCTGGGTCCGGCTGGCCAGAGTACGGACTTCGTCAGCGACGACCGCAAAACCGCGGCCCTGTTCACCGGCACGGGCCGCCTCAATCGCTGCATTCAACGCCAGCAGGTTAGTCTGATCAGCGATATCACGGATTACATCCAGTACCGAGCCAATCTCATCGGCTTCAGCAACCAGGGTCTGCATAACTGCCGAGCCATTTTCAACTTCACGGGACAGGCCGTCGATCACACCGATTGCATTGGTCAGAATCGTGCGACCCTGTTCCGCCTGATCAGCGCCATCGCGAGCAGAGCCCGCACCGGATGCTGCGCTGTGAGCTACCTCCTGGGCAGCTGCCAACATCTCATGCATAGCTGCAGCCACTGAACTGGTTTCACTATGTTGCTGATCAGCATTTCGACTGGTGCTACTGGCATTGTTGGCCACAGCTTTTACCACTGAATGCAGATCATCAACCGTGCGTGCAAGATCCTGCACCATGACCTGAGTCGAGCCAATAAAACCATTAAAATTCCTAGCCAGTTCAGCCAGTTCGTCACTACCGGAGTCATCCAGCCGCTGGGTCAGATCAGCATCACCCTGAGCAATATCTTCCAGCGCTTTATTCGTGCGTTTCAGAGGCTTAAGAATAGTACTGGCCACCAGCATACTCACGATTGCCAGTACTATGATGCTCAGTAACGAAACAATCGTAATCTGAATCAGGCTGCTGGAAATATCATCTCGAACCCGGGCACGCACCGCGACGACTTGCTGCTCAATATCATCGATATAGAAACCCGTTCCCAGGGTCACATTCCATTCAGGAATATACCGGGCATAGCCCATTTTCTCAGCAATCTGCTGGTTATCCGGGCGATTCCACCAGAAGGTCGTGTAACCATCCCCACTACGGGCTGACGCCAGCATCTCTTTTACAATCCAGTTACCCTTTTTATCCTGTACCCCGGTCATATCTCGACCGACAAGTGAGGCATTAATCGGATGCATTAACATCACACCTTTCTTATCATAGAGAAAGAAGTAGCCTGTTTTGCCGTAGCGCAGCTGCTGCCAGATCGCCTGCGCCTGCTTCAATGTCTCGGGGTCGGCCTTGCTGCGCAGATGAGCAACAGCCGTAAGCGCCATATCCATATACTGGGCCAGCTCAACCTGCTTGCCACTGACCATCGAGTCGCTGATAGACTCAATTTCATGATCACCCTGTTGCTGAATATTCTGGATCGCAACAAAACCCAGCAGACTGGATATAAGAAAGACCGGCATGACTGCCAGCAACATGATGCGCGCTTTTATGGAGAGTTTAGAAAGGCCCATGATCATCCTGTTCAATATTATCCAATGGACGTCGGTTGCCAGAACCAACAACCGGCCAAGGGTACGGTAAAAATAAGATGATTCTTGAGACTTTATTCAATTAAATAAAATTCCAAAAATCACTCCAGCTGACAGAGGCTCTGTGTCACGTAAATGCAGTATATTCCCGTCAGCGGCGACGGTGGATATTACCAAAGCACAACTAGACTTTAAACAAAAAGTAGTAATGGCTTACCCTTATATTGAGCAAGCACTCATTCTTAAATCAGTAAAACCTAATTAATTTTATCCTATAAATTAGATTATTTCGATTCAGTAAATAGATTGGCAGGAGAAGCTGGAACACATTAAAAAGGGGTAGCCCTAAGCTACCCCTTCATTACCGAAAAAGATTCCGGCTCTATTTCCCTTGCGGGCGTCATGCTGCAAGACGTCGATCAAAGCTGTGGTCTGACACTTCAATCAATGCTTGCGGGCAATTCTCTCTAATAAGACTGAATGCAGGTGGTAACACCTCCGCTGTCAGTTCAACAATCATCAGGAGCTGGCCCTGTGCAATCGCATTACGGTACTTGTCCAGCTCGCCTCTTGGGGTCTGTATACCAATCAGGACTCCTAACCAGCCACCGAGCCCGATACCAGCCAAACTGCTGATAAACACGACACCGCCGCCCGCAATAAAACCTGCCGGGCCGCCACCCACTACCGACAATCCGGCCAGCAGTCCAAGACTGCCTCCAGCCACCATGCCCCAGTCGAGGTCGTTTTCAAGCTCTGTTGTTTCGACATCCGTCGCCTTACGCAGGTGCGCTTTATCCAGCTGCTTCGAGTCGTCCGCCACGGCGTGCAAGTCTTCTTCTGCTACGCCCAGCGCAATCAGCCCATCGGCAACTGTCCTCGCCTGCTCCAGTGACGGCACCAAAAATATGATCTGTTTCATAACGCTGCCCCACTCACTGAATTCAGTATAGATTAAGCATTTTCAGCTGCAGTGAACCAGGCATCTACTAAATTATATTTATTACTAAAAACAACTATCATTTTTATTCAAATGAGCCGTTCAGAATAGATAAGAACCTTAGCTAATATTAAAAAACACTTTAAAAACAATCAGCTATCGATCACTAACCGATAACTAACGGCGTTTTATGCAACCATCGGTTATCGTCCAACTGTCCCACGATAAAATGCGCCACATCTGCCCTGGAAATCTTGCTGGCGGTAATTCCCTGCAAATCCGTCATCGCCTGATAGGCCATCGTCAACGGCCCATGGGTCAGAAAGCCGGGCCGGACAATAGTCCAGTCCAGCGCACTGTTCATCACCTGCCGCTCCTGGCGGTTCTTATCCTTATACAACATGCCCATCACCAGCGGCTGGAACAGTCGATCGTACAGCCAGCCACCATGGCCTTTGCTGTCGCCCGCCCCGATTCCGGTAACAACGATCAGCCGCTTCATCTCAGCAACCTGCATCGCTTCAATCACATGGGCCGTGCCCGTCGAGAAGCAGCGCACAGGTTCAAACCCAGGTAAAGCACCGATACAGATGATTACCGCATCATGGCCGGGTACCAGGCACTGCATGGCAAAGCGATCCTCCATACTGGCCCTCTTCAGACTCAGCTGGGTGAAACTGCCGCCGATGGGCGGCAACGTGCGGGCGACGGCAGTCACATCATGACCAAGCGCCAGCGCCTGTTGCGCCACCAGTAAACCCACACCTCGACTCGCCCCCAGTACCAGTACCTTCATTTATCCTCCGGGTTATAAGCTCACAGGCTGTTCAAGCTGAACGGATCAGCATCCAGGTGGGCTGGAAACCCCTCTCGAAACTGTTGCAGCTTATCCAGCAACAGCGTCTGGCTGGCGACAAACGACTGACCCGCCTCGGCATCAAGCTGCGGCTCACCTTTAAAATCTACCAGCATGGAATCACCGCTATAAGCCAGGCCATTGCCATCGGTCCCCACCCGGTTGACGCCGGCCACATAGCAAAGGTTTTCAATTGCCCGGGCCTGTAACAGAGTTCGCCAGGGGTGGCGGCGCGGCGCAGGCCAGTTGGCAACACAGATCAGCAGGTCATAATCATTCTGGTTACGGCTGAAAACCGGGAAGCGCAGGTCATAACAGATCAGCGGTAAGATGCGCCAGCCACGGTAGTGAAACAGCTGCCGCACCTGGCCGCTCTGGTAGTGACTGTGCTCATCTCCCATGCGGAAAAGATGGCACTTGTCGTAGTACTGAACATCACCTGTCGGGCTGACAAAAAACAGTCGGTTTACGTAACCCGCCTCGGTTTCAATCGCCAGGCTGCCGGTAATGGCCGCCTGCAATTGCTCAGCCTGTTGTTGTAACCATTGCAGCGAAGGGCCATCAGCGGGTTCAGCAACCTGTTCAGGGGCCATGCTGAAACCGCTACTGAACATCTCAGGCAGGATAACCAGGTCTGTTTTACCCGCCAGCGGGGCCATTTTTCCCGCCAGCATGGCACGGTTCAGGGCCGGTTGCTGCCAGTGTAGTTCAGTCTGTATCAGGCTGATGGTCAGATTTTGCATAGTAACTCCGCGGCCTGGGTCAGGGTTTCGCTGTTTTTGGCAAAGCACAGCCGGATCAACCGGGTATCGACCGGCGCGGCACTGAACGGCGACAGCGGAATCGCTGCAACACCGGCGTGCGTGGTCAGCCAATGGCTGAATTCAACATCCGCCAGATCACTGATCTCGCTGTAATCGACTACCTGAAAATACGTTCCGGCACAGGGAGTAAAGCGCAACCGGCTCCCAGTCAGCAGCTGGTTGAACAGATCCCGTTTTTGCTGATAAAACGCGGGTAACTGCTGATCATGGTTCGGGTCATCATTCAGGTAATCCGCCAGCGCCAGTTGCATCAGCGTGCTGATTGAGAATGTCAGATACTGGTGAACCTTACGCAACTCAGCGGTTAAAGGCGCAGGCGCAATGCAATAGCCGATCTTCCAGCCCGTGGTATGAAAGGTTTTACCGAAAGAGGACACCACAAAAGCGCGCTCAGCCAGCTCGGGATGACGCAGCAGACTCTGATGGGGCTGACCATCGAAAACGATATGTTCGTAAACCTCATCACCCAGTAACAGAATATCGGTGTCGCGCACCAGTGCCGCCAACCGGTTGAGATCATCCGCACTCAATACGGTACCCGTTGGATTATGCGGGGTATTAACGATGACCATCCGGGTACGCGGGTTAATGGCTCCAGCCAGTGCCGCCCAGTCGATGCAAAAATCCGGACCCAGCAGCGGCAGACGTACCGCTTTACCGCCGTTCAGGACGATGGCCGGTTCATAGCTGTCGTAACTGGGGTCAAACATGATCACTTCATCACCACTGGAAACCACCGCGCTGATGGCCGCAAACAACGCTTCCGTCGCCCCACAGGTAACGGTGACTTCCTGCTCCGCACACACTTTAGCGCCATAACAGCGGGCGGTTTTTGCCGAAATTGCCTGGCGCAGCTGGGGCATACCGCTCATCGGCGCATACTGGTTCGCCCCCTGAGCAATATGCCAGCCCACCCGCTCACGCAGTGCCTGTGGCCCGTCAAAATCAGGAAAACCCTGGGACAGGTTCACAGCCTGATGCTCTGCCGCCAGCTGCGACATCTGAGAGAAGATAGTGGTGCCCACCTGGGGCAGTTTACTGGCTGGATAACGCATTGATCTGGCTACTCTTACCTGAGAAATCAAGCCCTCAGTGTACCCAGCAATACCGGCGAATGCACCTGTAGCCCGGCGCGTACGGCCAGGCTATAGTGGCTCAACTTACTGTTTTTAATCAGGTTGGAACTTTTCTGCATCCGCC
Organism: Neptuniibacter sp.; assembly: GCA_024686055.1. GTDB lineage: Bacteria > Pseudomonadota > Gammaproteobacteria > Pseudomonadales > Balneatricaceae > Marinobacterium_C. The sequence continues at coordinate 4,267 of JAIBDV010000050.1, read as the reverse complement.
GGTCAAACAGCAGACTGTTAGCATTTCAAGACAAGGATATTTTCGATGGCAGAACCAAAGTGCCCCATCTGTTCAATTGAGGGGATGGAACATATCGTTTCCAGAGACAGCGCTGAAAAAGCGCGGGATAACCGGGCCTGGTTTCAGGTCGCGTTCTGCGATGGCTGCGGCCATATCTACGGGGTATTTGCCAAGCACACGATGTCACACCCGACCGGCCAGAAAGGCCCACAACTGGTAATCAAACGCTGAGTGTTGCCATGCCCGCCACAGCGGGCACAGGCTGATACCCTCAGAAAATGACCAGGTGCATCACCCCACGCACCAGCATTCCCAGACAGGCCCCCAGTACCGCTACCCGTGCCACCGCACCGACCCGCGGCCCGGCAGCCGCCAGGACAGCCACACCCACCAGGTCCAGCGGGTTGGTGGCAAAGCCAGCCATCCGGTTCAGATCCTGTACCGTTAACGCCCCCTGATTGAGCAGATCCAGGGTGACCCCCATAAACGCTGTCCCCCCGGCGATAAATTTAGTCACCAGTGGCAACACCGTCGCTTCTGGCAAGCCAACCAGCCCCAATAACGGGGCCAGCACAGTGCTGATCAGATCAATGGCATGGGTTGCCTTTAACGCATTCACAAAGCAGATCGCCAGGATCAGCATGGGTAACATCGCCAGCACGATTTTTACCCCTTCCTGGCCGCCTTCTGACAGGATCTGCATAGCAGAGCGGGTTTCATGCCGGGCTTCGATCTCATCTGTATCCTCCACCGCCTGCTGCCAGCTCGATTCTCGTGCCAGCACATAGTAGGTAAACGCAGCAGCGATCAGGCCACCGATCAGCGAGGTGGCCATGATCACTGGCAGGTTCAGGCCAACGGCAACCATCGGAAACACCACATTGGCCTGGGACATGGTCAGCACCATCGCCAGGGTCGCCGCAATCTGACGCTGAGCCGTGCCTTTACTGTCCATCACTGCAAAGGTGGCAACCGGTGCCGCGAAACTGACAAACAGCAGTTTGATAATGGCAAAGACACCAAGCCCTGGCAGACCAAATACTTTCAGCAATGGACTGAGACGGTTTGCCACCCAGGCCAGAATGCCGCGCGCATCCAGTAACTTCATAATAGCCAGCATCACCACCATAATCGGCATCAACAGATACAGCGCCATATCAACGGCCGTACGGCCCGATTCCAGAATAACGCTGATAAATTGTTCCACTGACCCAGCTCCACGGCAGAAAAGCGGCGATTGTACCTGCTAACCCTGCGTAAATCTTCTAACTGAGCCTATGCTTTAGCTATGCACAAATCTGCTTATAGACTGCCGCTAAGTTTACTGCTTAGCCTGACATTCGCGGCCCCCGTGACAGCCGCCCGCTTTCTCCTCAATAGCGACGACTCAGTGATCGGTGAGCTGCAACTGATCCCCGCCAGCAAGGGAGATACCCTGGTACGACTGGCCCGTGCCCACAACCTGGGCTACCAGGCAATCGTGCAGGCAAACCAGGCCACCGACCGCTGGCTGCCGACCACCGGCACCCCCGTTGTGCTACCCACACTGTTCGTATTGCCCAGCAAAAAGCGCCAGGGGTTACAAATCAACCTGGCCGAGATGCGACTGTATTATTACCCGCCCAGGCTACCCGGTGAGGTCTGGAGCTTTCCCATTGGCATTGGCCGTGAGGGCTGGCAAACCCCGGTCGGGCGGACCCGTGTACACAGTAAAATTGCCCAGCCCAGCTGGACACCACCTAAATCGATTCGCAATGAAGCGGCAGCCAAAGGCATTGAATTACCAATCAACTTCCCACCCGGCCCTGACAACCCACTCGGCGATTATGCCGTACGGCTGACACTGCCGGGCTACCTGCTCCATGGGACCAACCGCCCTGCCGGGGTGGGCATGCGGGTCAGTCATGGTTGCATCCGGCTGTACCCGGAAGATATCGAACAGCTGTTCAGCCAGATCTCTGCTGGCACCGCTGTCACGATCATGGATAACCCGGCCAAGCTGGGCTGGCGTAATGACCAGCTGCTGCTGGAAGTACACAAGCCCGCCTACCCACGCAACACGCTGCAAGCAAACAACAGCAAAGGCAACCGCCTGATCAGTCAGATCAGCGCTTTTGCCGAACAGGCAGAGATTGACTGGCAGGCCGTTACCCGGGCCATACAAAGCGCTAATGGCGTGCCCGCCCAGATCGGCATTCGCAAACCTTCCGGCACTGAGAACCATGGCGTCGTTGCAGAACACAAGGCAGCCGGACTCGAGATAAAAGAAGCAGAGGAAGACACATCAACAGAACAGGCAATCGAGGATTATTCAGAGGGCTGGCTGGTACCCAGACGATAGCCACTATGTAATAAACAGACAGAGAAAATAAGCGGATGGGGCCGTTCACAGGAGTACGACCCATTCCAGATCGCCCCCTGCCTGCCCCCCGAAGGGGGAATTCACTTGCGCATTGAATCCTCAAATGCACGATTGATCCGGGCTTTATTGCTCTGGCAACAGGCCTGGGCATTATTCGCGCCATTCATCGCGGAATTAGCATCCTGAGACGCCTGATCGGCGGCATCCATAGCCTGCTGGGCGAGTGAACGCACCTCATTGAGCTCAGACGTACTGGCGCAACCGGTGACTAAGGCGAACGCCATCAATGGCGCAGCAAGTTTGATTAACTTCATGGGAATAGCCTCTATCAGCTGGATATAGCGAACTGCTGTGGCCAAAGTATAGACAACAAAGTCCCTTAAAATACCCAAAACCAGAGACAAAAAACCCAATAAAGTCAGACTGTTAACTCTGATTAACAACCTTAAAAACTCAACTGTTACAGCGCTGATACAGTTTGCATCAGTCTTCTATGATATAGGGTTCAATCACAAAAGCTTCCAGCGCATAGCCGGCAGTCCCTAGCTCATGGGTTTTGGTACTGATTGTCAGTTTTCCCGTCACCCAGATCGCATCATACAAATTGCTGACTTTCACCCCGGGCTCATAGTTCACGTAGACAATCTGATTAGAGGGCGGCGGTGGCACATGGATACAGGCACCAAAATACGGCACCAGAAAGAAACTGGACACCATTTCACCGTCACCTTCCAGCGGCACCACAAAGCCTGGCAACTTGATCATCTTGCCATCCAGCGCCGCCACCACCGGCGCTGACTGCAGGGCACTCATCATCTCCCCCAGCGCCTGCTCTGCTTTGGGGTCCATATCATCCAGTGAGCCAAACGCTTCACTCTGCGCAAACACTGAATCCAGGTTAAACCCGGCGGGCATCAGGTTATCCCATTCAAGCTCGTCGACGGGCTGGCCATTAACGACCTCTTTTGCTGCCGCCACTGGCTCTGCTGCCTGAAGCGGCGTTATTCCCAGCCACAGCATGGCTAACAGAGATATCCCATAGCGTCTCATCAGATCTGCACCTCAATCATCTTACGTAAAACTCACTTCTATAATCGTACACTCAAGCCATCGGCCAAACTGTTACGCCAGGCACGCCAGCCAGGAATCAGTCCGGCCAGTATACCCGCCAGCATCACCATCCCCAGTAACTGCCACTGCCAGCTGGTCAATAGACCCAACGTAATTTTCAGTCCCAGCTCAGCCTGAATAAGCGGTGCCGCCACAGCCAGCACGGCGTACATTGTCAGGGTGCCCAGCAAACAGGCAGCCAACGTCAGCAGACTGCTTTCCAGCAGGATCAGCGTCATAATGTGCCAGGGCCTGGCACCGACTGAGCGCAGGATTGCCAGCTCGCGACGACGCTCATTCAGGCTGCTAAGTAACACTGTCAGCATCCCTGTCAGACCCGTTAATACTACCATCACAGATATCGCCAGCAACGCCTGCTCAGCCACGCCGATCATCTGCCATAACTCCTGCAGCGCCACGCCGGGCAGAATCGCCAGCAACGGCTCACCGCGGTAGTTGTTAATAGCCCGCTGTAGTTTAAACGTCGCCATTTTTGATTTCAGCCCGACCAGAAACGCCGTAATCTGCGCTGGCGTCAGGTCAGCCTCGGCCAGTAATTTCTGCTCGTCGACACCGGGTATTTGCACTCCGGACTGCCACCCCACATGAATAGCTTCAATGGCCTGCAAACTGATATGCAGGCTCTGATCTACCGGCGTACCGGTGGGGGCCAGAATGCCGGTCACGGTAAAGGGCTGATTTTCATGTTTCGCAAAACTGGTATTGCCCATGCCATGGGCCACCACCACCTGATCCCCAAGTTTGTAGCCCAGT
>JAIBDV010000048.1 GCA_024686055.1 Neptuniibacter sp. | reverse complement strand
GCAGACCTTGTTCGGCACCGGCTGCTCTGCACGGAGTTATCGGTCGAGCTGTGGCGGCAGCTACTTAACACCCTGGGAGTGGATGCGCTGGTGGAGCGCCAGGTGCTGCCGCTGGATAGCCATGCGGGGTTGGTGGAGGCTGCGTTAAAGGGACTGGGGGTGGCGTTGATTTCAGTGGATGAAGCACGCCAGCTCTGTGCGCAGGGGCGTCTGGTTGCGCCACTGGGAGAGCAGTCGATCAGTCGCCTTAACCCTGCGTTGATGCCTGGGTATTGGCAGGTGCTGCGTGAGGGTGCTGAGGCTGATGACGCTGTACAGCAGTTCTGCCGCTGGGTGGCGGGCTGGTTGTGTGCGCACCCTCGTTACCCCGGTTGACCTGTTCTGGCTTTATGCTGTGGGCTCAGGGCAAGCCTGGCTTGTGCTTGATGGTACGTTATCTTGTTTGTGGTTGCCGCGCTGGCAGGCCAGACTTGAAGCATAACAAGATCGCAATTACCCGCTTTGTACTGGAGTTATTATGAACGCCGAACACTTTTTCGATCAGCTGTGGCAGGACTACATTCAGATCACCCCGCAGGCCGAGCAAATCAAGCAGTTGTTCGCTGCAACCGATGGCACGGTGATCAATGATCACGTGGCGTTTCGTACCTTTGCCGATACGCCGTTGCAGCTGGATAACCTGGAGCCGCTGATTCTGGAGATGGGTTATGAGCGCCAGGGCAGCTACGACTTCACAGCCAAAAAACTGCGAGCGCACAGCTTTATCCACCCGGACCCGGCTGTGCCGAAGATATTTGTCTCTGAGCTGCTGACCGACCAGCTAAGCCCGGCTGCTCAGCAGATTATTGCCCGCTACACCGCACAGATTGAGTCACAGGCGCTGAGCCAGGCGGTGTTCTGGTCAGGCCGCCACTGGGATGTGCCGACGTTTGCTGAATATCAGGCGCTGATGGAGGAAAGCGAATACGGTGCCTGGTTGCTGGCGATTGGGGTACGGGTGAACCATTTCACTGTCAGCATTAACCATCTGACCAGCACAAATTGCATTCGTGACACCCTGCAGCGGGTCAAAGATGCCGGTTACGCGGTGAATACCGTAGGTGGTGAAGTGAAGGGGACGCCTGAGTCTTTACTGGAGCAGGGTTCGACTCTGGCGGACCGTCAGGCATACACCTTTGCTGGCGATGATGTGCAGGAAATTCCGACCTGCTTCTACGAATTTGCATTGCGCCACCCGGATGACCAGGGTGTGGTGTACCAGGGTTTTATTGAAGCCAATGCCGATAAGATTTTCGAATCGACCAACGCTAGCTGACAGCCTGATTTGTTGGAATTGAAGCGTTATCACAGAGGCAGCCTGAGGCTGCCTTTTTTATTCAGGTTGTCCCGTCCCTGCCCCAATACATGGTCAGTCATGTGAATGCTGATATCGCGCTCTTTGTCTGAGTGGCTTGAATTCGCAATAGAGCAGGCCATGCAGTTTTTCCCCCATATGAATGGGTGTCTGGACGCCGTGCTTCAGTTTTCGTTGGCGCCAGCTGAAATTGGCGCAATGGCGGTGGTTGGGCTGAATGCACAGCTCCAGTTTTCCTCGGTCACTGAATGTGGTGTTGAGCGTTTTCCTGACCCGGCCTTTGTGGTCGTATAGTTTGACCTCTGTGCGATCAGCGCGAATGACATCAAACTCAGCGGGTTGGACAAAGCGCCAGTTCTTGCTGTCTCGTACCCGGGTTGAGCTCAACTCACACTGAACGATATCGCCATAGTGGGCTTGCTGATAACGTAGCTTTTTTTCTTGTTGAGCAAGCCTGACCTGCTGGGCCGCCAGTTTTGCCTCATAGTGTCGACGCTGGCGGTCGCTTTCCAATCGTGCCTGAGTCAGGGCTGCCTGTGATTGTCGTGCAGTAAGTCGTTGCTGAGCTGACATCTGTACCCATTCATCATCGGGAATACTTAGCGGGTTCATCGTTGTGCAGCCTGCCAGCAGGAAGGAGCCCAGCAGCAGTGGTAGCAGGTGTTTATATTCCATGATGGTGCAGCTCCATTCAGGGGTGGTGTCAGTCTTGTCGGCAGTGTGAGCGATAGTAGCTGAATCCGTGCTGACGTTTACTGCTGCAGAGCTCGTTGGCCGGGCATTGATCTGGCGCTGGTTCTGGCCAGTGTGCTGAACAATGAATAGACAAATTAACCATTTGATAAGTATGGTTATAGATCAGGTGTTAGATAACTTCGCTTAACGCCTGCTAAGTCAGGAGTTTTTATATTAACTTCGGTTATTTCCTCTGATTTTATTTCAGCATGCTTGCCCATGCACCCACCGTCAATAAGCAGGATGCACTATGACTTTCAGATTTAAGCAGATGAGCCTGGCTTCGCAGTTAACGGCAGTGGTTGCGCTGTTACTGGTGTTGACGGGAGGTGGGATGACCGTCCTGCTGACCATGCAGTCTGAGCGTAGTCTGGCGCAGGAGGCGGAGCGTAACCTGGCACATCAGGCCCAGGTTATCTCTCGTTTACTTGGGTTTTATTATAAGGACAGTCTTCAAAATGCTCAGCGACTGTCTGATATCTTTTTTGATATGTTTCCGCAGGGCTTGGCTGTGGATGCGCAGCGCACGGTGGATGTGCTGGGGCGTCAGACTGTAGCAATGCTGGATGAGGCAGGAGTTGTCGATGGAAACTTCACCAAGCCAGATCAGTTCACCCGGATGACGGGTGGGACAGCGACTGTTTTTGCCCGTCATGGTGATGATTTTTTACGTATCAGCACTTCGTTAAGGAAAGCTGGGGGGGAGCGAGCATTCGGCACTTTGCTTGGTAAGGGGCATCCAGGTTATGGGAAGCTAATGCGCGGTGAAACCTATACTGGGGTAGCGTACCTGTTCGGCCGGGATTATATGACGGTGTACCGCCCGGTGCGTGCGGCGGGGCAGACGATTGCTGTTTTGTATATTGGGTTCGATCTGTCAGCGGGGTTAGAGGCGCTGAGAGATGCCGTGGAGGAGATAACAATTGGTGAAACCGGGGCGGCATCGGTGATCGCTGGGCCTGGCAGTAAGCGCATGGGGCAGGTGTTGATGTCGGGGCAGTGGCAGGGGCGTTCGGTGCCGGATCTGCTGGCTGTTGATGGGAGTCGTCCATTGGAGGCGGCTATGGCATCAGCTCAGGGGACGCTCTACTTTGACTGGTCTGACAGCAGGGGCAAAAGCGCCCAGCGTGTGCTGGGATATCAGCGGGTTGAGGGTTGGAACTGGGTGCTGGTGTTGAGTGCATACAGCCATGAATTCGCTAAAACGAGTGACCAGTTGCGCAATTCGATGGTTTTGCTGGTAACAATTAGCATTGTGTTGACTGTAGCTGGTACGGCCATGCTGATGTTCAGGGTTTTGTCGCCGCTGGGAGCATTAAATCAGAGTCTGGCGAAGATTGGTGAGGGTCAGCTGAACTGTGAGTTACGGCCAGTTTCAATCATGCCCGGTTGCCGAAATGAGATCAGCCTGCTGCGCCATGGTGTTATTCATATGCGAGCCAATCTGCATGAGCTGGTGGGTCAGCTGCAGACTGCCAGCTCATCATTGCATGGATCGGTGGGTCAGATGCAGGGGATCAGCAGCGCCACTGAACGGGCAGTTGAGCAGCAGGCCCGGGAAACCGATAGGGTTGTGTCGGCAATGGAGGAGATGACATTGACGACCCTGGATGTTGCCAATGGCGCCCGTGATTGTGCTCAGCAGATTCAGGCCAGTACGGATAAGGTTGTACAGGGCCAGGCTGTGATGGATCAAGCCTGCCAGCAGATAACGGTGTTAGCCCAGAGCATGAAGGGCGCTACCTGTATGGTTCGTGAGGTGGAGGTGGAGAGCGAAAATATCGGTAACTTTGTTAATACGATTAGTGAGGTGGCAGATCAGACTAATCTGCTCGCGCTGAATGCTGCCATTGAGGCGGCCAGAGCAGGTGAAACCGGGCGTGGATTTGCAGTGGTGGCCGATGAGGTGAGGGCATTGGCCGGGCGTACGCAGCAGGCAACCCAGGAGATTGAAAGTATTGTTGGGCGTTTGCAGGGGAATATCCACGGTGCTGTTGCGGCCATCGAGAAAGGGGTCGCGGTTTCTAAGGAAAGCGCTAAAAGCGCTCATGAAGCTGAGCTGTTACTGGAGGATATCAAGACCTACATCGCAGTGGTGTCTGGTGCCAGTCATGGGATTGCCAGTTCAGCAGAGCAGCAGGCGGTCACCGCTGAAGCCGTGAATCAAAGTTTGCAGACGATACACCTGCTTTCGGACGATACCCGTCAACAGAGTATGGAGGGGCGTTCAGCCAGTGAGGCGTTAGCGCAGGTCAGTCAGGGGCTGGAGAATCGGCTGGCGCGTTTTGAGGCTTGACTGGAATTGACTGTGCTTCAGCGGTCGTGGTCTTAATTGCTGCCAGGTAGTGCTGGCGCAGTGCCTCGTATCGCGCACGGTTGAGCCCGCCATCGGAATAGCCTGCCCGGCTGGCGGATCGAAAATGTACGCTCTGGCTGGCACTGTCGAGGTAGAACTCAGCGTCATCATGAAACCCCAGTACCGGAGTGGTGAAAACCACGTACAGATAATCGGTCTGCTGAAGTTCAATTGTCGCATTGTCATAGAGTTGTACTGCCAGTAGCAGGGCTGCCATGGTTTGCTCCTGATTCTGATAGAAAGGCAGGGTGCTGACCTGGTAGCGAGGGTCCTGACTCTGGCTGGAAACAGCGTTGGGTGTGGTGGGAACAGGTGACAGCTGGCCGTTGGTATGGCCCAGTGGTGGGGGCGTGCTGTTCTGGTAACCGATAACGGCATACGCCACGATCAGAAGCAGCACAAGGATAATGGCTATCCGGCTAATAAACGTGCTGTACATGGCATAACCCTCTGATCATTGAGGCCCTGTGATGTGGGCCTGATACAAAAAACCGCAGCCCAGGCTGCGGTTCAGGTATCAACAGGATAGCTGATCAGTCGATCAGACCATATTGATCACGCAGAATATCAATGATCTCTGCTTTCGGGTTGTCTGACAGTGTCAGAGTCTGGCCGGTGATTTTCTCGGCAATGCCAACATAGGTTGCAGACACTTTCATCAGTACTTCTTCTGGCAGCGCGTTGTCGCGGGCCAGGGCCTGACGTTCATCCATGCGGTCTTTATTGAGCAGGATATCTGGATCAGGGAAGTGGTTGAGCAGCAGCTGGCGGAAATCTTCTTTCGAATTTTCTACAACCTTACCTTCACGGTACGCCGGGCCGTCCCAGATACGGGAGCTGTCCGGAGTGCCGACTTCATCCATGTAGATCAGCTTCTCGTTACCGGCAGCATCATTGACATAACCGAACTCGAACTTGGTATCAACAAACACCTGGTCCAGTTTGGCCAGCTCGTTGCTGATGACGTCGAAGCCTTCTTTGAGCAGTGTCTCGTAGCGGTTGATATCGTCTTTGCGGGTAAAGTTGAACGCGGCAAAGTTATTCTCGATGTCGCTACGGGTGATGTTCACATCATCGACGGCGGGTACGCCTGGAATGCCTTCCAGAATGCCTTTGGTTGAGGGTGTGATCAGCAGTTCAGGCAGCTTCTGGTCTTTTTTCAGATCTTCAGCAATCTGAATGCCACAGAATTCACGTTCGCCTTTGGCGTACGAGCGCCACATTGAGCCGGTGATGTACTGACGGCAGATCGCTTCGATCATCACTGGGCGGGCTTTCTGTACGATCCATACAAACGGGTGCGGAATGTCCAGGATGTGGCTGTCGGCCAGGCCCTGCTCGCGGAACAGTTTGAACCAGTGGTTGGAGATGGCGTTCAGTGCAGCGCCTTTACCAGGTACGCCGTTCATGCCGCCTTCACCGTGCCAGATGCAGTCGAATGCAGAGATTCGATCACTGATCACCATGATAGCCAGTGGTGCGTCGGCAGCGACGTCGTAGCCTTTCTCTTCGATCAGACGGCGACTGTCAGCGTCGGTCAGCCAGTAAACGGAGCGTACTTTTCCGCTGTGAACTGGGGCATCGGTACGGATCGGCAGGTCGTTGTTTACTGCCAGTACTTTATCAGCAAGACTCATTGCGAAACTGTCCTGTATCTAGGGAAATAGTAGGGGCTGAGAAGCTGCGCAAGGCAGTTTTCAGGAGCGGCATTTTAGCAGATCTGCCAGCGGGGGCCAGTAATGTCCGGCACTGGCTGGTTTAGGAATGGCAGTCACGGGCATTTATTACTAAAACCTACTGAGCGGTCGGTCGTGGAAGTTCTTTAACTTCAATACTTTAATCGTATTTTCAATAAAAAATGTTCCCTCCTGCGAAGTCAGCACTTAGTATTCAGTATTGGCCCCTGAGGTGGGCAATATTCGGTGTTTTTGTGAATATTGGCAGGTATTGTACTGGCTGGTAATCACCTAAAAAGGAAGGTTGATAATGAACGAAACAGCTCAGATCCCTGCAAATATGCGACTCAGCGTTATTGCGCGTATTGAAGCGGGTTGCCTTGGCCCTGAAGGTGACAGTCACGTAGAGCCATTTTGCCGGTTTGCCAATAAGTCCTTTGCAGTGTTTGATCAGCACTTCGTTGACTGGTTTATTATTCCGCGTAAGGATAGTGCTGAGCCGGAATTTGAGTATCAGATCCAGAAAAAACGGCTTAGCGATGAGAAAACGGACATGTATCTGGAAATGCTGGGCAGCTCACTGGCGGACTTTGAGCAACGTCTGAATGATCGGGTTTGTGATGTGATCGAACAGTATATGTCGCGTTATAGCTGAACAGGGCGGCTCAGTCCTGCCTGAATGGTAGCCAGCCGGTCAGTTCTTTGATCTGCGCCCGCATTGCCTGCTCTTCTTCGTTAAGGAAGCGGGCGACAGCCGGGCGAAATCCAGCATCCTTAATCCAGTGGCAGGACCAGGTTTCCACCGGCTGGAAGCCACGCTGGATTTTATGCTCCCCCTGAGCGCCAGGGTCAAACCGTGTTAAACCTTCCCTGATACAGTATTCGATACCCTGGTAATAACAGGTTTCGAAATGCAGGCTATCGTATTCTTCCAGGCACCCCCAGTAGCGGCCATATAGCGTATCGTCGGAGCGTAGTGACAGGGCGGCTGCCACGGGGCGCTGATCAACACTGGCCATGACCATAACGAGCTGTTCCGGCATCTGGTCACGTAGTTGCTGGAAAAACTCTGGTGTCAGGTAGCCCTGGCGGCCTCGTTTGAGGTAGGTAAGCTGATAAAAACGGTAGAAGTGCTGTAGCTCGCAATCAGTGATTTCATGGCCGCTAAGAGTCGTCAGCTGCACGCCCTGTTGCTGTACTTTGGTGCGTTCTTTGCGCAAGTTTTTACGCTTGCGTGAGTTAAAGGTCGCGAGAAAATCATCAAAGCTGCTGAAGTCGTGGTTAAACCAGTGGTACTGACTTCCCAGTCTGGATAACAGCTGTTGGTCTTTGAAGGCGTCTTTAAGTTCATGGCTTGGAAACAGAGTATGCCAGCCGGAAGCGCCGGTAGTTTCGCAGAGTTCTTTCAGGCCCTGGGTTATCACCGGGATAAGTATGCTCAGGTCTATGCTGTGGCCTAATCGAGGGCCTTGTGCCGGTGTGAACGGGATGGAAGTGACCAGTTTTGGGTAGTAGTCTATGCCATGCTGCTGATAAGCGTCCGCCCAGGCCCAATCAAAGACATACTCGCCCCAGGAGTGGCGTTTCATATACAGCGGCATAACGGCAACAATCTCGCCAGCCTGTTCGACGGTCAGGTGTAGTGGCTGCCAGCCCTGTTCAGGCCCGACGCAACCGGTGGTTTCCAGCGCCTGCAAAAACTCGTAACGCAGAAAGGGATAGTCGGTGCCGCACAGTCGATTCCAGTCGGCCTGATTTATTTCGTTTATCTGGTGGTGAATCTTTAGCGACAGCATAGTCTTATATAAATAGTGTCATGAAATAGAAAGATCGATGGTAACCTGATCTCTATTGATTACCCAGCATCCGTGTCAGGTATTTTTGATCACCGATTGCTGAGGGTTAACCTGCCAGGAGTGCATACCTATGGATGAGTTAGAACTGGAATATGAGCTGCATCCACAATTAGCAGCCGACTGTGTTGTATTGGGGGACTTTCCATTGTGTAGCCTGTTATTGGCCAATGACAGTAACTATCCGTGGTTTATTCTGGTCCCCCGGCGGGCTGAGGTTAGCGAGCTTTATCACCTGTCGGAAAGCGATCAGCGTCAGCTGATGCATGAGTCAGTGTTTCTGGCTGAAAATCTGGCCGATATCTTTGCTGCGCGCAAGATGAATGTAGCAACGCTGGGCAATATGGTGCCGCAGCTGCATCTGCATCACGTGGTGCGCTTTGAGTCTGACCCGGCCTGGCCCGGGCCTGTCTGGGGGGCGCTGCCTGCGGTGCCGTATAGTGACAGTGCGATTCATGATCTGCGCCATAAGCTGGCGTTTTTGATGGATGCTGAAATCGAATTTGTTCCAGAATAAGCCGGTAATCCCTTTCTTCTGCCCATCACAGGGCGTAGCCCCGTGTCCTGTGATGGCTGACACCTGTCAGTTGGTGTGAAATCAGTTATAATTCGCCGCTTTCTGTCTGTGACAGCGTGTATCGTAGTATTCAGGAACCGGTAGTCCATGCCTATTTTTGATTTTCAGTGCAACAGCTGCGGCCATACGTTTGAAAAGCTGGTGATGCGCAGCGATGCGCCTGCGCCTGCCTGTAAGGCCTGCAATGCAGAAGATGTGACCAAACAGGTCTCTGCCCCGGGGTTTCGACTGTCGGGTGGTGGCTGGTATGAAACAGACTTTAAAACCGGTCAGAAGAAAAATCTGGCGGGTGAATCGGGTGGCTCCAGTACTGGCGGATAACGGCCAGGCTATATAGCAGCAACACCCATGGCGTAAGCCCAACGACTTTTTGAATATTGATTAGCGACCCGTTGATCGGCGGGTCCTGTGAGCAACGGGAATTGAGAACTATGCGCAGCCATTATTGCGGCGACCTGAGAAAAGAACATATCGGTGAAGAGATTGTCCTGAACGGTTGGGTACACCGTCGCCGTGACCACGGTGGTGTTATCTTCCTGGACGTGCGTGACCGTGAAGGTATCACCCAAGTGGTATTTGATCCTGATCGTGAAGAAAGTTTCGCGCTGGCTGATAGCGTACGTAATGAGTACGTAATCGAGATTAAAGGCCTGGTGCGTGACCGTCCTGAAGGGACGATCAACGCTGAGATGCTAACAGGTGAGATCGAGGTACTGGGCAAAGAGCTGGTCATTCTGAATAAATCAGAAACCCCTCCATTCCAGCTGGATGAACACCAGCAAGTGGGCGAGGACGTACGTCTGCGTCACCGTTACATTGACCTGCGTCGCCCTGAAATGCAGGACAAGCTGCGTTTCCGCTCCAAGGTGACCAATGAGATCCGTAGCTACCTGGATGACCACGGCTTTCTGGATATCGAAACACCGATCCTGAACCGTGCGACCCCTGAAGGCGCCCGTGATTACCTGGTACCAAGCCGTGTGCACGAAGGTCAGTTCTTCGCGCTGCCGCAGTCGCCACAGCTGTTCAAACAGCTGTTGATGGTGTCTGGCTTCGACCGCTACTACCAGATCGCCCGTTGCTTCCGTGATGAAGATCTGCGTGCTGACCGTCAGCCAGAATTTACCCAGATCGATATCGAGACATCCTTCATGGATGAAGACGGTATCATGGGTATGACTGAAACCATGATCCGCAAGCTGTTCCTGGAATTGAAAGGTGTTGATCTGGGTGACTTCCCACGCATGCCATTCTCCGAAGCGATGCAGAAGTACGGCTCCGATAAGCCGGACCTGCGCTTCCCGATGGAGCTGGTGGACGTTGCTGATCTGATGGCTGAGATCGAGTTCAAGGTATTTGCTGGCCCTGCCAAAGACCCTAAAGGTCGTGTTGCAGCGCTGAAAGTACCAGGTGGCGCTAAGCTGACCCGTAAGAACATCGACGAATACACCAAGTTCGTTAGCATCTACGGTGCTAAAGGTCTGGCGTGGATCAAGGTCAACGAGATTGAGAAAGGCGTTGAAGGTCTGCAGTCGCCGATCATCAAGTTCCTGGGCGAAGATGTCACCATGGCAATCATGGAACGTCTGGGCGCGCAGAGCGGCGATATCGTGTTCTTCGGTGCCGATCAGGAAAAAGTCGTTTCTGAAGCACTGGGTGCCCTGCGTATCAAAGTGGGTGAAGATCTGGACATGGCGCAGTGCGAATGGGCACCGCTGTGGGTAGTTGACTTCCCAATGTTTGAAGAGACGTCTGACGGTGGTCTGACGGCACTACATCACCCGTTCACCGCACCAAGCTGCTCACCAGAAGAGCTGAAGGCGAACCCGTTGGAAGCGCTGTCCCGTGCCTACGATATGGTTCTGAACGGCTGTGAGCTGGGTGGGGGTTCTATCCGTATCCACGATCAGCAGATGCAGGCAACTGTACTGGAGACTCTGGGTATCTCCGACGAAGAAGCCGAAGATAAATTTGGCTTCCTGCTGCAGGCGCTGAAATACGGTGCGCCTCCACACGGTGGTCTGGCGTTTGGTCTGGACCGTCTGATCATGCTGATGACCGGCACCGACTCCATCCGTGAAGTAATCGCCTTCCCGAAAACGCAGAGTGCCTCCTGTCCGCTGACAGAAGCGCCGGGGCAGGTGAGTGCAGCACAGCTGCGTGAGCTGAATATCCGCCTGCGTAAGAAAGAAACAGCTGAAACAGCCAGCTAATAATGCAACCCGATGGCGGCCCTTTCGGGTCGTCGTCACTGGATTGAGGTGATATAAATGGCAGGTCATTCCAAGTGGGCCAACATTAAACACCGCAAAGCGGCACAGGATGCCAAGCGCGGCAAAATCTTTACCAAGGTGATCCGCGAGCTGGTGGTTGCAGCAAAAGAAGGTGGTGGTAACCCGGACGATAACCCGCGCCTGCGCGCAGCGGTTGATAAGGCGCTGGGTTCCAACATGAAAAGAGACACCATTGATAAAGCGATTACCCGCGGTGCCGGTGGTGGTGAAGGCGATAATTACGACGAGCTGACCTACGAAGGCTATGGTTCGAACGGTGTTGCGATACTGGTCGAAACCATGACTGATAACGTCAATCGTACTGTTGCTGCGGTCCGTTCAGGCTTTAATAAGTTTGGCGGTAACCTGGGAACCAGTGGTTCTGTGGCGTATCTTTTCGAGAAAAAAGGCCAGATATCTTACGAAGCTGGCGTTGATGAAGATGCGTTGATGGAGGCTGCCCTGGACGCCGGGGCGGAGGATGTCGTCACCAATGATGATGGCTCGGTGGATGTTTTTACCACCCAGCAGGAATTCATGGATGTGAAGCAGGGTCTGGTAGATGCTGGTTTTGAGCCAGTGCATGCTGAAGTGTCGATGATTCCCTCAACGACCGTTGAACTTGATGTTGAGACGGGTCGTAAGGTGATGAAGCTGATTGACGCGCTGGAAGACCTGGATGATGTCCAGGAGGTCTACCATAACGCGGATATTCCAGTAGAAGCGATGGAAGACTGAGCTTTCCGTTTTGTTTAGAAAAAGCCGAGGCCTGTCCTCGGCTTTTTTGTTTTTGCAGCGTGGGCTACAAGGCTGCTAGAATCGCCCATCAATACTGTTTATATATACAGGAAATTAATCAGGCAATGCTGATTTTAGGAATAGACCCAGGTTCACGCATTACCGGGTTCGGTATTATCAACAGTGTGGGTGGTCGCAATGAGTATGTGACCAGTGGTTGTATACGCATTAAAGGTGACGCGTTACCTGAGCGGTTGAAGCAGGTGTACGCCGGGGTTGACGAGATTAT
>JAIBDV010000309.1 GCA_024686055.1 Neptuniibacter sp. | reverse complement strand
GAAAACGTGGACCATGGGCCTGCGCGTATTACCTTTATTAACCATGCCAGTTTTTTGATTCAGACGGGCGGCTTCAATATTCTGACCGATCCGGTGTTCTCCCAGCGCACCAGCCCGTTGTCGTTTATCGGCCCCAAGCGGATTCATAAGCCGGGCATTGCCCTGGAAAACCTGCCGCCGATCGACGTCATCCTCATCAGCCATGACCACTACGATCACCTGGACCTGGCGTCGATGGAAGCGCTGATCAAGCGTGATAATCCCAAGTTGTATATGGGGCTGGGCGTAGCCAGCCGGTTACCTGTATCCGCGCAGAGCGTTGAGCTGGACTGGTGGCAGTCCAGCCAGGTTGCCGAGGGTTTCAAACTGTGGTTTCTCGATGTGCAGCATTTCTCCGGCCGTACTCTGACTGACCGCAACAGTACCCTGTGGGGTGGCTTTATGCTGGAGATCAACGGGCAGAAAATCTACTTCGGTGGGGACAGTGGTTATGCCGATCACTACCAGCGCACTTACGATCACTTTGGCCCGGTCGATATCGCCTTTTTGCCGATAGGTGCCTACGCGCCACGCTCGTTTTTCAAGCCGATACACCTCAACCCGACAGAAGCGGTACAGGCCCACCAGGACCTTCACGCCCGGCTCTCAATCGGCATGCACTACGGCACTTTCCAGCTCAGCGCTGAACCGCGAGAAGAGCCGGTACAGCGGTTGGCCAGCGCTCGACAAAAGGCTGGGGTTAGCGATGCTGCGTTTGTGACCCTGGAGATCGGGAAGCCGTTTGAGGTGAATGGGGGAGAGGTGGCCTTGTAGTGGTCTAATATGATCCAGAAGCTGCAAAAGGAAGCGCCAGGCATTCAGATCGAGCTGGTGGCGTCCAACGCGGTGTCTGACCTGAATAGGCGCGAAGCTGATATCGCTATTCGTGCGTTTCGTCCCGCTCAGCCGGATCTGATTATCCGAAAACTGAAAAACCAGCAAGCCCGCATGTATGCAACGCCAGACTACCTGGCGCGACAGGGTCACCCGACCACACCAGCCCAGATTAACACGGCTGAGTTTATCGGCTTTGCCGATGTGGCCGCTTACTCGCTGGCAACCTCTGGCGTCTCCCATTGTGCCTGGGCATAAGCTTTAATGTGGCGGATAAAGACTTTTTCGAGTGCAGTAGGCTTCTTGTCCAGCAGCTGAATCAGGCTGAGCTGGTTGGTTTCGCCACGGTTATGCGGGGTGATTTCCACCAGTTGGCCCTGGTCGATGTACCGTTGTGCCACGTTGGTACCGGCGATGAAGAGTCCCAATCCCCGGCAGGCACAGTCCAGTACCGCCAGCCCGTTTTCTGAACTCAGTGTTTTTCGCAGGTAGGTAGGGGCGCGTTGGTACTGGTGTAGAAACCAGCTTTTAACTTCCAGAAAATCGTCCCGCACAGACAGGAAATTCTGCTTCGAAAGGTTGTCGTACGACAGGTCATCACCAATATGGGCGGCAAAATAATCTGGTGAACAGGCCAGTACGACAATTTCATCCAGCAACGTCTCGCGGTGGCAGAAGGCATGAAACTCCCGTTGCAGGTGCACGCCGCCGAAAACATCAATGATCGACAGGTCCAGTTCGCCGCTTAGCACTTTGCTGATCAGTTCGATGGAGTAATCAAACGACAGGCGGATTTCCACATCGGGCATGTCGCGATTAAAAGCTTCGATGATGCGTGGCAGGTGAAGGGTGCCGGTGACGGGCGGCGCGCCGATATGGAGAATGCCGTGGTTGCGGGTCTGCTGGCCAATGACGGCGTTCACTTCATCGTTCAGCTGCGTCAGCAACGGGTTGATGTTGCTGGCCAGCTGGTGGGCGGCACGGGTGGGTACCAGGCCTTTGGGCAGGCGGGTAAACAGGCTGAGTCCCAGCTCGGCTTCCAGTCGGGTGATACTCTGGCTGATAGCTGAACGGGTCACATTAAGCTGCTCGGCTGCGCCACTGGTCGTGCCGCAAGTGTAGACGCTGTTAAAAATGTGCAGTTTGTTCAAAATCATGAGTAAGTTTTTCTTAACACTTTGCTTAGGCTGGTTAAATTTAATTATCCTGAGCGGGCTGTCATGCTGTCAAGCCAGATAACGAACAGCACAGGATGACAGATGAACAGTGCCAGATTAGTCGGTGTCACAGCGGGCGTGGGGCTGACCTGCCTCTGGGCCTGCTGGACCATTATTACCCGGTTGGGGCTGGAAACCGAGCTACTGATTTTTGATCTGTTTGCATTGCGGTTACTGGTGGCGACGGTACTGGTGGCACCGTTTCTGCTGGTGGCGAAGTCCTGGCGAGGCCTTGGTTGGGGCCAGTATGCGGTACTGGGTTGCCTGGGCGGCTTACCTCACACGTTGATGGCGTATGCCGCACTGGAACGCACCACCGTAGCCCATTTCAGTGTATTTCTGTACGGCATGACGCCGTTGTTGACGGCCATTGCCGGGTATTTATTGGTACGCAAGAAGCTGGATCGCCGTCAGCTTGCCGGAGCCTGCATCATACTGTCAGGGATTTTCGCGCTCAGTTTTGACGCCTTTCAGGGCGGACAGGGTGATGTGTGGCTGGGTAATAGCATGGCGGTAGTATCGATTGCGCTGTTTGCCGGTTATCTGGTGTATGCGGAACGCTGGCACATCAGCCTGGGTCAGAGCCTGATAGCCTGTACGGTGCTTAATGCACTGGTGTATCTGCCGGGCTGGGCGCTGTTCAGGGCAGAAGCCATGCTGCAGGTTGAACTGTCTGAACTGCTGTTACAGGGCGGTTTCCAGGGCGTGGTACCCGGTATTCTGTCGTTTTATATAATGACCCTGGCCACCCGCAATATCGGTGCGGATATGACGGCGCTATTTTTCGCTCTGATCCCAATCGCTTCGGCTGGACTGGCTGTAATCGTCCTCGGCGAGCAGCTGAGCGTGGCAATGCTGGCAGGCCTGCTACTGACCACTGCAGGTATTGTTACAGCGTCCCTTGATCTGAAGAAATTGAAAGCGAAAATAATGGGTGCTAATTCCGTCGCCGTCACTGGTGACGATGGTATTGCTCGTGTGGATGGCTAGGGTAAATAGCTATTTATACGCTACGGCTGGCGCTCGTGGCGCAAAGATGCCTGCGTGAGTTGGCTTGTTTTCGCCAAGTGTAAGGGTTAACGCTGGATTCAAGCAATAAGTGCAATCGACTTAACTTATGGTCCAGAACTGGTTGATCATATATGGACGCTCCGGGGGGCAATACCAATGAGGTATCAGTTAGCTAGTGGAGTGAACTTCGGCACGTGTTTCTCGGAACTACAGGCCCCATATCCATCAGACGAGAGGATGTAGCCAGTTTCAGTTGACCACTACAATCTACAGTGTCTTTAGCAATCGAGTGACTGCATGGAGCGAGGAATAAGAGGAGCAAAATGGAGAGTACAGGATGAGGCTATTCGGGCGTCCTGGCGTTTTGACGCACATTCGAGAGTTGTTGCAGTGCTAGTAAGTTTCAGATGACAGGGACGGAAAAACCAGGGGTTATGAATGTATTTGAGAAGCATCGGCCATGGACCGAAGGGGAAAGGGTCTCGGAAAACCGTAGTTCTCGTAACGCCTTGAAAAGAATGGTGGGCCTTCCGGGACTCGAACCCAGGACCTGCCGATTATGAGTCGGATGCTCTAACCAACTGAGCTAAAGGCCCTCACCGTGAGGAATCACTGTCCGTGTGCTTTTCAGCGGTGTGCAGTGAAGCGGAAGCCATGATACCTGTAAGGCATCATGGCTTCAACTGTCTGATATAAAAAGATTATTCGTCGAGGAAGCTGCGCAGGTGATCGGAGCGGCTTGGGTGGCGCAGCTTACGCAGGGCCTTGGCTTCGATCTGACGGATACGTTCACGGGTTACATCGAACTGCTTGCCCACTTCTTCCAGAGTGTGGTCAGTGTTCATGTTAATACCGAAGCGCATACGCAGTACTTTTGCTTCACGGGCGGTCAGGCCAGCCAGTACTTCGCGGGTGGCTTCGCACAGGCCTTCACCTGTGGCGGAGTCAACCGGGGAGGACAGGGTGGTGTCTTCGATAAAGTCACCCAGGCTGGAGTCTTCATCATCACCGATCGGCGTTTCCATGGAGATTGGCTCTTTGGCAATCTTCAGGACTTTGCGGATCTTGTCTTCTGGCATGTCCATCCGTTCAGCCAGTTCTTCCGGCGTGGCTTCGCGGCCCATCTCCTGCAGCATCTGGCGGGAGATACGGTTCAGCTTGTTGATCGTTTCGATCATATGAACCGGAATACGGATGGTGCGCGCCTGGTCAGCGATAGAACGGGTAATCGCCTGACGGATCCACCAGGTGGCGTAGGTG
>JAIBDV010000337.1 GCA_024686055.1 Neptuniibacter sp. | reverse complement strand
TTTCCAGGGTAATGGTGCGTGTTGCTGAGGCAATAAAGTCGATTGTATCGTTCATAGTTGAGCTGGAGTCTCGGGCGCAGATTAAACGTTCATGATATAGAGCAGGGCCAGGTAGCCCGCATAGCCTGCTGCCAGTATGCCACCTTGGAATCGATTGATGGTGCGTGGGCGCTGCAGTAATGCAAAGACTGCCAGCAACAAGGTGAATGCCAGCATAATGGCGTAGTCGCGGTTCAGTACCAGAGAGTCCAGTTCAATCGGAGCGGCCAGGCCTGGAATGGCCATAACTGCCGCCAGGTTGAAAATATTGGAGCCGACAACCGCACCAATCGCGATATCGTGGTGGTTTTTCAGGGCGCTGGCCACCGATGCTGCCAGTTCAGGCAGGCTGGTGCCGATCGCGACAATCGTCAGGCCGATAACCAGATCGCTGACGCCAAGGGCGGTGGCAATTTCTGTTGCCCCCCAGACCAGCATGCGGGAGCTGATAATCAATACGCCGAGTCCGACGAACAGTGTCAGCATGGCCTTGGCTGTCGTCATTTTCGGGATTTCTTCGGCTTCTTCGGCGACACTGTCATCGCCAGCATTGCGCTGGAAGCGGCGGAACATATACAGGCTGGCGAACAGAGCAATGAACAGAAGAACGCTGTCGATCATCGCCAGACGCAGATCAAACAGCAGAATGCCCGCCAGTATGGTAACGGCGATCATGACCGGAATTTCCTGGCGTATCACGCCTGATTTGACCGGCAGGGGTGCTATTAACGCAGTAATACCCAGGACCATCGCGACATTGGCAATGTTGGAACCCAGCGCGTTACCGACAGCGAGGTCGCCGGAGTCAGATATCGTGGCCATGATGGACACCAGAATTTCCGGGGCTGAGGTGCCAAAAGCGACAATCGTCAGACCGATGAGTAAGGGTGACATACCAAAGTTGCGTGCGGTTGCTGCGGCACCATTAACGAAATGATCGGCGCTCCAGACAAGGAGAGCCAGGCCAGCAAGTAGTGCCAGAATCGGATAAAGCATGATGGGCTGATGATCCTCAGGGTAGCGTATGCGGGAAAGCCGCTATTTAAACAGAATGACAGGTTGGGTCAATCTCTGCGTGCGTTGGTGTCAGTTAAGCATTACTGTCGCGGGCAAATATTTACAGCTTATTTACGCGGTGATAGCGATAATTAGGCGTCGGGAGAATCGCCTGATCAGGCCGGGTTCATCCATATCAACTACAGTGTTGCAGTCCGAAAGATGTAGTTGCGCCGCATAAAGGTTGCTGCGGTTCATGTTTGGTCTTGTAATTGCTATAATCTGCGCCCTTTTGGGCCCGCCTGTTCGAATGGAGTTTCAGAGGCGGTTCTGGGAGTTCTCCGGCAGCCGAGATGCAGAGCGCATTTCTAATAAGGTAATTGGCCGTCTTATGTTCCCTAAACACCTGTGTGCGACATGACTCAGTTGGACGATATTATAATTGATGTACGTGGCCTGACTTTCTACCGCGGCGAGAGAGCGATCTTTCGTGATGTAGATATTCAGGTGCCGCGGGGCAAGATAACGGCAATTATGGGGCCTTCGGGTACCGGTAAAACGACCTTGCTCAAGCTGATCGGTGGTCAGTTAAAGCCCGACAGTGGTGAAATTCTGCTCGATGGGCAGAATGTTCCGAGTCTGGGGCGCCGGGCGCTGTTTCGGATCCGTGAACGGATGGGCATGCTGTTCCAGAGCGGTGCCTTGTTTACGGATATGTCTGTGTATGAAAATGTCGCCTTTCCGCTGCGGGTGCATACCCGGCTGCCGGAAGAGATGGTTCGTGATCTGGTATTGATGAAATTGCAGGCCGTGGGTTTGCGCGGTGCCCGTGACCTGATGCCCAGCGAGCTGTCCGGTGGCATGGCGCGGCGCGTAGCGCTGGCCCGAGCGATCGCACTTGACCCGGATGTGCTGATGTATGACGAACCGTTCACCGGTCAGGACCCGATTGCAATGGGGGTGCTGGTAAACCTGATCAAACGATTAAATGAAGCGACGGGACACACCAGTATTATCGTGTCCCACGATATTCAGGAAACCATGGGCATTGCGGACCATATCTATATTCTGGCCGATGGCGGAGTGATCGCCCAGGGCTCACCGGAGCAGCTAATGGCGGAAAATTCACCTCAGGTGAAGCAGTTCATTGACGGTTTGCCGGATGGCCCTGTGCCGTTCCATTTTCCGGCGGATGACTATCAATCGGATCTGATGCTGGGGCTGAACAATGGTTGAGTTGATTGCGGCGACAGGCCGGGCGGGGCTTAACCGGGTTGCAGCCTTTGGCCGAGCCGCTATTTTTTTGATGCAGTCTCTGGTGGCGCGGCCTGCACCGCTGCAGATGTTGCCACTGCTATTGCGTCAGATCTACGTCGTGGGCGTGCAGTCGCTGATTATTATTATCGTCTCCGGGCTGTTTATCGGCATGGTGCTGGGTCTGCAGGGGTATACCATCCTGGTGGCCTATGGCTCTGAGCAGGCGGTGGGGCAGATGGTTGCACTCAGTCTGGTGCGTGAGCTGGCACCGGTGGTTACAGCGTTGCTGTTCGCCGGGCGAGCGGGTTCGGCCCTGACCGCAGAAATAGGCCTGATGAAAGCCACTGAGCAGCTGGCCAGTCTGGAGATGATCGGTGTTGATCCGCTGCGGCGGATTGTTGCACCACGCTTCTGGGCCGGTTTCCTCTGTCTGCCAATCCTGTCGGCGGTGTTTGCGCTGGTCGGTGTCTACGGCGGCGCGCTGGTCGGGGTTGAATGGCTGGGTATCTATGAGGGTTCGTTCTGGGCCAACATGCAGAACTCGGTAGATTTTTTTGATGATGTACTCAATGGCTGCATTAAAGCGGTTGTGTTTGGATTTGTAGTGACCTGGATTGCGGTTTATCAGGGGTATGATTCTGTGCCAACCTCTGAAGGAATCAGTCAGGCGACTACGCGAACGGTTGTTTATGCCTCGCTGGCGGTACTTGGGCTGGACTTTGTACTGACTGCTTTGATGTTTGGAGACCTCTGATCTATGCGTTTACGGATGATGGAAATAAGTGTGGGTGCTTTCCTGATTACAGGCGCACTGGCATTGCTAATGCTGGCACTGAACGTCAGTGGGCTGAGTCTGTCTGAGACTAAGCAGAGCTATACGCTGTATGCGCGTTTTGAAAATATTGGTGGGCTTACCCCGCGTTCCAAAGTGACGATGTCGGGTGTGCTGGTGGGTAAAGTTGTCAACATCAGTCTTGACCCTGAGCAGCTGATGGCGTTAGTCGAGATGGAGGTTGATAGTGATGTTAACTTTCTCTCTGTGGACAGCTCAGCCAGTATCCTGACGGCGGGTTTGCTGGGTGAAAAATACATCGGCGTGTCGCCAGGGGCGGAAGATGAGATGCTCAAGCACGGTGATATGTTCGAAGACACTCAGTCAGCACTCGTACTGGAGGAGCTGGTGGGTAAATTCCTGTTTAATCAGGCAAGCGACTAACTGAGGGGAAAACGATAATGCAGATGTTAATCCGTAGTTTCTTTGCGTTCTGGTTGATGCTGGCGGCAAGTTTTGTCCAGGCTGGCTGGGATGAGGCGGCCGTAATCGTTGATGATACCACCCGCAATGTTCTGGCTGTGCTGGATGATGAAAGCATGAAAGAGGAAGCCCGGTTTGGCGACCTGCTGGGTGAGGTCGATCGCGTGCTGACCCCCGTGGTTGATTTTGACTACATCGCCAAGCGGGTGATGGGCAAATATTATCGCCGTGCCAATACCCAGCAGCGGGAGCAGTTTAGCGGTGTATTCAAAACGACCCTGCTGAAAACCTATGCCCGTGCCCTGGTGGGGTTTCAGATTGAGAGCTATCGTCTGGCAAAGCCCGCCGCAGAAAGCCCGGATGCCGACAAACAGGCGGTCTCTGTGGTGGTGAAATCCGCTAACGGTACCGAATTTACTCTGGTGTACTT
>JAIBDV010000266.1 GCA_024686055.1 Neptuniibacter sp. | reverse complement strand
CTCCAATGGCCATCTGGCTGAATTTAAACGTGGTTTTGAACACGCGTGTAACGAGGTGGAAAGCGATGTGGTGATCATGCCGTTCTACCTGCGCGGGCTCTGGGGCAGCCGCTTCTCCCGTTCCACCGAGAAAATGCGCAGCCTGCGGGATGAAGGCCTGCAGCGGGATGTGATTGTCGCCTTTGGTGAACCGATGGCGGTGCAGAGCAAGGCGTTTGAGGTGAAAGCGGCGGTGCGCGAGCTGTCGATCCACGCCTGGCAACAGCACACCGACAGCCTTAGTCCGCTGGCGCAGAGTTTTGTCCGTATGGCCAAATCCACCCCCAATGACTGGGCTATCGCTGACGTTCAGGGTGAGCCGCTCAGCCACCGTCGGTTGCTGACCGCCTGTACGCTGTTTTCTCAGCGCCTGGGCCGGGTGCCGTCGCAGAACCTGGGCATCCTGATGCCCACCTCCAGCGCCGGAGCGATTGCCAATATGGCGGCGCTGATGGCGGGTAAAACCGTGGTGAACCTTAACTTCACCGCCAGCCCGACCTCGCTGCTGTCCTCTTTGCAGCAGGCTGAGGTGGACACCATCGTCACCGCCCGGCAGTTTGTTAAAAAACTCAAGGCGCGGGGCATTGATCTGGACGCGCTGTTTGAAGGCCGCACCATTCTCTATATGGAGGATATCAAAGCCCAGTTCAGCAAAGTGGCCGCGCTGCGCACCCTGGCGCTGGTGACGCTGATGCCGACCGCACTGCTGATTCCGCTGATCTGTAAATCAGCCCGGCTGGATGATACCGCCGCGATCATGTTTTCCTCCGGCAGCGAAGGTGCGCCCAAAGGGGTGATGCTCAGTCATCGCAACCTGATGGCCAACCTCAAGCAGGTATCAGATGTGCTCAACGTGCGCGAAGAAGACTGTCTGATGGCCACATTGCCCGCGTTCCACGCCTTTGGCCTCACGGTTACCACCTTCCTGCCATTGGTAGAAGGGGTGCCGGTGGTTTGTCACCCCGACCCGACCGATGCGCTGAATGTGGGTAAAGGGGTGGCGAAGTACAAAGCCACGGTGATGTTTGCTACCTCTACCTTCCTGCGTATCTACACCCGTAATCGCAAGCTGCATCCGCTGATGCTGGCATCACTGCGAGTCACCGTGGCCGGTGCCGAGAAGCTGGACCCTCAGGTACGTGATGCCTTCGAGCAGAAGTTCCACACCCCGATCATAGAGGGCTACGGCTGTACCGAAACCACCCCGGTGGCGGCGGTCAACTTGCCGGACCAGATTAATACACACTGGTGGACGGTACAGGTCGGCAATAAAGTCGGCACCGTGGGTATGGCACTACCAGGCTCCACGGTACGCATTGTTGACCCGGTGACCCTGGCAAGCCTGCCGACCGGTGAAGATGGCCTGATCCTGATCGGCGGCAGCCAGATCATGCAGGGCTACCTCAACGACCCTGAACGCACCGCCGACGTGGTGGTAGAGATGGACGGCATCCGCTGGTACAAATCCGGCGACAAAGGCCATGTCGATGAAGACGGCTTTATCACCATCGTCGACCGTTATTCCCGTTTCGCCAAACTTGGCGGCGAAATGGTCAGCCTCACCGCTGTGGAGCAGACCGTACGCCAGTGCCTTAATCGGCCGGAACTGCCGCTGGTGGCGGTGAACCTGCCGGATGCGAAAAAAGGCGAAAAAGTGGTGCTGCTGGTCGAAACCGAAGATGACAGTGACCTCGACATCAGCACCCTGCGCCAACAGCTGGTGGATAGCGGCATGGCAGCATTGACCCTGCCCGCTGAAGTTCATGCGGTGGAGCAGGTGCCGGTACTGGGCTCGGGTAAAACCGACTTTGCCGGGTCACGGGCACTGGCGGTGGAAGTAAGCGGGTAGGTAGCAGGCGATAAGGCAGTGCTCACCCCGGGTTTGAAGGGCTAGATCTTTGGGCCTTGGGTGGGTAACGTCTACAGCATTCAGGATAACCAGCCTGAATACGTAAAGGCATGCTGACATGCACAATAAAAAACAATACTGACAGCAGTATCCGGAGCCTCCGATGTACCCAAACGCCAATATTTTGGTGGTAGATGATGAGCCGCTTACGCGGGAGTGTTTACGTTGTTATTTTGAAGCTGAAGGCTGTCAGGTGTTTTGTGCTGAAACGGCTGAAGAGGCGGAGTCGGTGTTAGCACAGCAGGCGATCGACCTGTTACTGCTTGATATCCGGCTGCCAGGTAAAGATGGCCTGACGCTGACGCGAGAAATTCGTGTCCATAGTGAGGTGGGCATTATTCTGGTGACCGGGCGGCAGGACGAGGTTGATCGGCTGATTGGTCTGGAATGCGGTGCTGATGAGTATGTCACCAAGCCTTTTAATCCGCGTGAAATTCTGGCACGTAGCAAAAATCTGATTCGGCGGGTTCGTCACAGTACGCAGACCAAACCGACCGATTGTCAGCCCAACAGGGTGCAGGGGTTTGATGACTGGAAGCTCAACCTTGATCGCCGCCAGTTGATTGATCGACACCACCAGACCACTCAGCTCACTGAAGCTGAGTTTCAGCTGTTGCGGGTGCTGATGAACAACAGAGGCCAGGTGATGAGCCGTGATCAGTTACTCGACCAAATCCGTAATCGAGAGTGGATGCCCAGTGATCGTACTGTGGATGTGCTGATTGGCCGTCTGAGACGCAAGTTGCTGGATGATCCTGCCAGTCCAAAGCTGATTCTGACGGTGCATGGTGCGGGCTATCTGTTTACCCCGCAATCGGTTGAC
The DNA here is from genome assembly GCA_024686055.1 of Neptuniibacter sp. Lineage (GTDB taxonomy): Bacteria > Pseudomonadota > Gammaproteobacteria > Pseudomonadales > Balneatricaceae > Marinobacterium_C. The sequence goes on along the minus strand of JAIBDV010000266.1, from coordinate 2,140 downwards.
CTGCAGTAAAGATACTGTCGATGCTGAAAACAGAAAAGGGCCGCAGAGTTACCTCTGCGGCCCTTTGTTATGCGAGTAACGTCGGCAGGTTTACAGTACCTGGGTTACAGCACGTTGTACTTTGTCTTCGATGGGCTGCTGGATGGCTTCTCCATCCGCTTCCCACTTCTCGACTTCAGCGGTGCTGGCTTTCGGCGAGAATTTACCCAGGGCTGCGTAGATCAGACCCAGTACTGGTGATATCCAGCAAGCAAACGCCAGTGGGATATACAGCAGGTTCTCAATATTGCCATCGGCAATACCCAGTCCCAGCGCGGTAATAACAAAGGCACCACCTGCATTCCAGGGAACCAGCGGCGAAATCAGTGTGCCACCTTCTTCAACGGCGCGGGACAGGTTCAGCGTGGAGTAGCCTTTTGCGCGATAGGTCGGTGCAAACATCCGGCCCGGCAGGGCAATTGACAGGTACGGGTCGCCAGCGACCAGGTTGGTGGCAACGGCGGTGCCGGTGGCTGCGCTCTGCAGACCGAAGAACGAGCGGGTGTTTTTGAGCATGGCGTTAATAATCGTCTCCATGCACCGGGTACGTTCCAGTACGCCGCCAAAGCCCAGCGCGATCATCACCAGGGTGATTACCCAGGTCATGGACTGTACGCCACCGCGGTTAAGCAGGCTGTCGATCTCACTGATACCCGTATCAACCTTGTAGCCGCTTTGCATGTAGTTGAACACATCGTGCAGGCTGGCACCCTGGACGAATATCGCCAGCAGCGCACCAAAGATGGCACCGGCAAACAGGGACGGAATGGCAGGCATCTTTTTCAGCGCCAGGCCAATAACCAGTACCGCTGGCAGCAGCAGAACCCAGGACAGTTCGAACTGTTGAGCCAGGCCGCCTGTGATGGTGTCAATTTTGGAGAAATCGACTTGCTCACTGTCGATAACGTTAAAGCCAACGAACAGATAGATGGCAAAGGCGATCAGCATCGCCGGAACCGTGGTTGGCAGCATATTGCGGATATGATCGAACAGGTTAACGCCCGTTACTGCTGGTGCCAGGTTGGTGGTGTCGGACAGTGGTGAGATCTTGTCACCAAAGAATGCACCGGATACCACGGCACCGGCTGTCCAGTACATTGGAATATCAAAGCCTGCACCAATTCCCATCAGCGCCAGACCTACGGTACCCACGGTACCCCAGGACGTGCCCAGTGATACGGAGACCACGGCACAGAGCAACATACCGGCGGCCAGGAAAATTTCCGGGCTGAGCAATTTCAGACCGTAGTAGATCAGCAGTGGCACGGTGCCGCTGGCAATCCATACGCCGACAATCATACCGACGATCATCAGAATCGCGATGGATGGCAGACCCACGCGCACCACGTGCAGCACACCATCTTCCATGTCGGCCCAGCGATAGCCGCGTTTCCAGCCCATCAGTGCCGTGATCGCCAGACCAATTGCCAGCGGAATATGGGGGGTAAAGTCTTTGAAATAGAACAGTTGTATACCGAGAAGAGCGAGGGTTAGCAGGATGGGAATCAACGCCATCGTCAAGCTTGGGGCTCTTTTATTATTATCAGCCATTAAGCTACTCCTATTTGGATAGGTCGTAATACTGCCTGTCGTTGGGCAGAAGAATCAGAAAGTCTGACTCGTGTGGCCATAGTAATGGGTAGATGTAAACAGAGAATAAAGTCGCTGTATAAAGTTGTAACCGGAAGGTAAATGGCTGTTTACATTTTTTGGCTGCTCATCTCAGCATCCATAAAAACTGTCACCCTCTGATGCCGGGTGTCGTTTGGCCATCCCGGTCACGCTTTTTTCCGTTGCAGTGCGCGGTTACGGGATTGCTGCTACAACAGTGGCTGAAAACCAGGCTGGCAGGGGCTGAGTCTCAGGGCGCACAGACACTGTAAATATATGGCATATCTGCCCGGAATATCTGCCCGGTGATTGCTGTCCACTGGGCTACCAGGTCCTGCCCGACAAATGGGCTTGTCAGGGTAGGGGGCAGAGCAGGTACAATAGCGCGGTTTACTTCCCCTGACTGGATACCGCACCATGAATGATGAGATCAACTACCAGAATAACCCGTTACACGGTGTTAGCTTAAAGAACCTGTTGATCGAAATGG
>JAIBDV010000122.1 GCA_024686055.1 Neptuniibacter sp. | reverse complement strand
TCTGACCACCACGCAAGCGCGCCAGTTCGGCAGCAGGCAGTTCAAACAGTGACTGCTGACAGTAACTGATCTGCCCGCCGAGCACTTCGCCGCCACTGCGTAAAAAGCCCAGCAGCGCCAGCGCCAGGGTGCTTTTGCCGCAACCCGACTCCCCCACCAGACCGATCACTTCGCCACGCTGGATATCGAGTGAGACATCACGCAGCACCGCAACTTTATTACCCTGGCCATCGGTGTAACCCAGGCTCAGGTTTTCAATCGCTAGAACGGTTTTGTTCGTCATAGTACAGCCCTCACACAGGTGCTTTGGCACGATCAAGGCCCATGGCTTTGCCAAAGGCATCAGCGCTCAGGTTGATACTGATAATCAGGCTGGAAAGCGCCAGCGCTGGAAACAAGGTGGCCCAGGGCGCGATGGAAATAATGCCGCGGGTGTCGGCGATCATCAGTCCCCAGTCCGGGGTAGGTGGCACCACGCCGAAGCCAAGGAAAGACAGCGAACTGAACGCCAGCAGCATCCAGGCCCAGCGCATACCGCCCTCCACCAGCAGGGTGTCCAGCACATTGGGCAGCAGCTCCTGACTGACGATGGTCCAGTTACTTTCACCGCGCACCCGCGCCGCCACGACAAAATCACGGGCGACAAAATCCAGCGTGGCACCGCGTGCCACCCGGATCACAGCGATGCCGTAGAAAAAACCCAGGGTCAGAATCAGCACCCAGCTCTGCTGGCCCAGGGTGGAGATGATCAACAGCAGGAACAGCAACCAGGGGATCGCCAGCAAGGCATCCACGGCCCGCATCACCCACTCATCAATGCGGCCACCGAGCAGCCCCAGGCTGATGCCGGTAAAACTGCCCCAGCCCATCGCCAGCAGCGTGCCCAGCAGGGTGACTTTGAGCGCTTCACGGCCACCCATCAGGGTGCGGCTGAATATATCCCGGCCCATGTTATCGGTGCCAAACCAGTGCTGGGCACTGGGGCCCTGCAACATGTTGTAGCCATCCTGCGCGGTCCAGTCCCAGGGCGCGAGCCAGGGGGCAAAGACGGCCAGCAGCAAATGCAGCAGCAGAATCGACAGCGACACCATGGCCGCACGGGAGCGGCGCATACTGCGCCAGACCTGACGGGCACGGGAGGGCCGTGCGACAGGGTTATCTTTATGCAGGGTCATGGCGTTATCCTCGTGCCGTGCGTAAACGCGGGTTCAGGGCAAGGCTGGCCAGATCCGCCAGCAGGTTGGCCCCGACATAGATCGCCGCCAGCACCAGTGCAATGGCCTGCACCAGTGGCAGATCACGGTCATAGATGGCGCTGATCATCAGGGTGCCGATGCCGGGGTAGTTAAACACCTGCTCGATAATCACCACGCCGCCCAATAGCCAGGCGATGGTCAGGGCAATAATATTGATCGCCGGTAACATCGCATTGGGCAGCGCGTGGCGGAACACAATACGCCAGTACGGCACGCCTTTGAGCTGCGCCATCTGGACAAAGTCCGAGGCCATCACATCAATCATCGCCGAGCGCACCATGCGCAGAATATGGGCGCTCATCACCAGGGTCAGGGTGATCACCGGCAGCACGATATTGGGCAGAAAATCCAGCAGCGGTGCGTTATGTCGCACGGTGGTCACCGCCGGGAACCAGTGCAGCTGGATAGCGAAGACATAAATAAGCAGGGTCGCGGTCACAAACTCCGGCAGAGTCATGGCAAAAATCGCCCCCGTGGAGATCCCCACATCAGTACGCCGGTCCCGGCGCAGCGCCGCCAGCACCCCCAGCAGAATGGCCAGCGGAATGCCGATCAGCGCCGCCGTCGTCGCCAGCAGCAGCGTGTTACGCATCCGGCTGCCGACCATTTTGTTGATCGATTTGTTGCGTTTGAGCGAACGACCCAGGTCACCTGCAGTCACCACACCGTAGCCCCAGGTAGCAAAACGTTCGATGGCCGGTTTATCCAGTTCGCGCTGAGTGCGGCAGTTTTCCAGCCGCACGCCCTGGGCATTACGGCCCAGAAACGCAGTACAGACATCACCGGGCAGTGCTTCAGTCACACCAAACACCAGGGTGCAGACCGCCACCAGGGTCAGTATCGCCAGCACCAGCCGGTTAAGAATCAGTTTCAGCATCAGGTTGTTGTAGTCAGAAGAGATCAAAAAAGAAGCGGGCCAGGTATTTCACCGTAGCCCGCCCATAAGGCTCGCCATCTCCGGATAGCGAGCAGAAAACCAGCTTCAGTCGGCGACGGCGACCTTGTTCCAGCGAATGGAGAAGTTCTCCACCGGATCAACCCCGCTTACCCCGGCACCGAGCACCCGGTTCTGGTTCAGGTGATAAGGCACCAGTGCCCCGCCTTGCTGCCACAGAGCTTGCTGCAGCTTGCCGTACAGTGCCTTGCGTTTGTCGTAGTCCAGCTCCTGACGCGCCTGGTCCAGCAAACCATCAAACCCGGCGTTGCTAAAGAAGCTCTCATTCCAGCTGGCACCGGAGCGGAACGCTTCGTTCAGCACCTGATCAGCCGGGCGCTGGGACCAGCGGGTCGCCACCACTGGCTCTTTCATCCAGACATCGCTCCAGTAGCCATCGGAGGCGGCAATTTTCAGGTTAACCTTGACCCCGGCCCGGGCCGCCTGCTGTTGATACACCTCGATCATGCGGATCCATTCCGGCTCGTTATCCGCCGCGTAGATATCCACCTCCAACCCCTCACCGTAGCCGGCTTCCTTCAGCAGCTGCTTCGCCGCCGGAATATCCTGCGGACACTCAATCTGCGTCCGATACTGATCGCCCGACCAGACTGGCGTATCGCAGGCCACCGTGCCGCCGTCTTTACCGGACACCAGGGTCATCATCTGTTTGCGGTCCACCAGCATGCGCAGCGCTTTGCGCACCCGCACATCGTTGTAAGGGGCGGTATCGGTGCGAAACACCAGCGCGCGCCATTCACCGGTGGCGATACTGTTGGTCTGGAAGCGGCTTTTATCAGCGAACAGCGCCATCTGCTGCGACAAGATGCTGTCTTCAAAATCCAGCTGACCGGCCAGCAGGGCCTGCACTCGGGCCTGGGCATCGGCAATGCCGATTACTTCAACCGTGTCGGAGGCAGGCTTGCCCTCCCAGTACTGATCAAACGCTTTGAGCACCGTGGTGCCTTCAGGGTCCAGCTCGTCGAGCATAAACGGGCCAGAACCGATACCGGTGGTGGCAATGCTGTCGCCACTGTTTTCCGGGATCATCCGCACCCGGTAATCCATCAGCAGCAGCGGCAGATCCGCATGGGCGGAGGCCAGATTGATACGCAGCTTATGGCTGTTCAGCACCGTCACCGAGTCAATCACGCCCAGTACTGCCGCCACTGGCGAATCAATTTTCGGGTCTTTAATCCGTTCCAGACTGTATTTCACATCCTCGGCGGTCAGGTCGGAACCGTCATGGAATTTCACCCCTTTGCGCAGCTCGAAGGTCCACTGCTTTGCATCGGCGGAGGCGCTCCAGTTCAGTGCCAGTTCCGGGCTCGGCTGGCCCTGCATGTCCTGACGCACCAGCCGGCTGTAGAGGAACTGGTTGGCATAGAAGAAACGACTCGGTGAGATCGGGTCCAGCGACTCGGCACCGGCATAACCCACATCATGGGCCAGCCGGAAGGTACCGCCAGCCAGGGCAGACTCGGTAGCAGCAACGCCCCCCAACAGGGCAGCAGACACAAGAACAGCAGACAACAAAGGTTTCATAGTGATCATCCTGTAAATAATTTATGCAGTGGCAACCGGCTTACAGCAATGGGGCTGCCTGCCAGGGGGTATTAATATCGAGAATTCGCGCCAGGGTCGGGGCGACCTGATTGGCATGGGCAAACATAACCGTCTTGCGGGGCACATCCGGCCCGGCAAACAGGCAGAAGCGGTAATCATCGCGGCAGCCAGGACGCATGCCATGGTTGGAGCGGTATTTTGAGGGTCCGGTCGGCCCCGTCTGCCCAGCCAGCGCGCCCTCAAACGACAGCCCGGAGTTCTCGGCCACAGCGAAGGTCAGCAACAGTTCACGCTGGTCTGCCGGGAGGTGCTCGTTGTTCCACATCTCTACCGCGTACTCACTCAGTGCGGCGCGCACCTCATCAGCCTGAGCCTGATCTCGGGGTGCCACCAGCAACATGCCACCTTCACTGGACCACTGAACATCCGGGCCCAGAATCTGGTCGCAATACAGTGCATTGGGCATCGGCGCATGCCCGTGGTCTGACATAATGGCGAAGTTGTATTCATCCAGCTGACCGGCCTGGCGCAAGCGCTCCATCAGCGCGCCAATCTGCGCATCCGCGGTGCGCAGGGACCACTCCGCCAGTTCATGGCTGGCACCGTATTTATGCAGGAAGTAATCCGGGATGCAGATTTCCAGCAACATCAGGTCCGGCGCTTTATCCGACGCCGCCAGCGCGGCGGCGACATCCAGCAACTGCTGATCTGCCAGCATCCCCAGCTGCAGTTTGAAATCGTGCTGGGCGTTGGGATCAACAATATCCAGCTGCGTGCCCAGCGCTGCCAGGCGGCCCTCGCTGTCATGCACCTTTCCGGCCTGCTGCCACTGCTCATCGGCAGGCCAGGGCTGCTCATCCCGCGCCCGCATCAGCATCTCGCTGACCCACCAGGGTGGCATATAAAGGTCGCAATCTTCCGGGCGCAGCATGCCAAACCCCAGCCCGGCCACATCCCGCCCGGCCTCGCGGGCATAGTGCGCCAGCGTCGGTACCCGTACGTCGTAAGGGTTGCCATAGCGGAACTGCTGGCCATCCCAGATCACATTGCCGTAGATGCCATGCTGATCCGGCCCTTCGCCGACAATCATTGAGGTCCGACCCGGCAACGAGGTACCACATACTTCAGGTGTCAGCTCCATCACCTGGGTGCCCCGACGCGCCAGACCATCCAGGTGCGGCAGCTGATGACGAATATTTTCAAAGTGATCAGCACTGATGCCGTCAACCATAACCAGGATCAATTTGCCCATGCGGTATAAGCTCTACTAATAGGTCGGGGAGATACCTGCGCCGATAAACCACTCGCATAACGCCCCTCAGGATGGTTCGCACTCTGAAAACCGGGGTTAACGCTACGCCAGCAGGCCTGTTTCAGCCGCAGGTGCTAACAGGAAGGCATAGTAAGAATGGAATATTTCAGCGGGGTGACAGCCCAGGGCTGGGCTACTTAGAATTTCCCCCGGCACGGTTCAGTTTTTCTAACAGCAGAATTTAGTGTTGACTTTTCAGAGGGTTAATCGACACTGCCTATAGCAGATTTAAAGGACGAAGTGCGGCTCCACTACCCGGCTCGCCCTGCCCTTGAGCCATTAATTTCGTCGATAGAGCCTTTTCGACTATTTATCGAATCAATGTAGTCATAACAATCTGCTAACATACCTCGCTTTTTAACTGGCGCAGGGAGTGCGCGAGTCGCAAAGCGTGATTCAGAGCGAACGAGGACATTGAATGGCTACCTACGCAGTCGGTGATATACAGGGCTGTTTTGACGAACTGATGCAACTGCTGGATATGATCCAGTTCAGCGACGAGGATACCCTCTGGGTGGCAGGCGACCTGGTTAACCGGGGCCCCAAGTCGCTGGAGACCCTGCGCTTTCTCAAATCACTGGGGGAACGTGCGGTCATCGTACTGGGCAATCACGATCTGCATCTGCTGGCGGTTTACTACGGCTCCGTCGAGCGTAAACGCAGCGACACCCTGGACCAGCTTCTGGCCGCACCGGACGCGCCGGAGTTAATGGAGTGGTTACGGCAGCAGAAGCTGGCCGTGTATGACGCCCAGCAGAACTACTTCATGAGCCATGCCGGCCTGCCGCCGAACTGGAGCCTGAAACAGGCGCTCAAGCGTGCACGCGAAGTTGAAGAAATGATCAGCAGCCACCTGGCGCAGCACTTCTTCGACAATATGTATGGCAACCTGCCGGATTGCTGGGAAAAAGGCCTGATGGGCTGGGACCGGTTACGGCTGATTACCAACTACCTGACGCGCATGCGTTTCTGTGATACAAACGGGCGTCTGGACTTTAAAGCCAAAGGCAGCCTGGACTCACAGCCCAATGACCACCTGCCCTGGTTCAAACAGCCGCGTAAAAGCCGCAAGGTGCAGGTACTGTTTGGCCACTGGGCCGCGCTGGAAGGCCAGACCGACACAGACAACGTATTCGCGCTCGATACGGGCTGCGTCTGGGGTAATGCCCTGACCGCGATGCGACTTGAAGACCAACAACTGTTCAGCTGCTACTGCTCTGGCGTACCACAACCAGACGGCCCACATCAGCTGATCGCCAGTGCCTTTGCATGATGCAGGGCACGGCTATAACCCAGGGGTAATACATGGATTCCTATCGCTGTATTAGTGCTGCACAGGCAGCTGAACTGCTTGATGCTGGCGCAACCGTCGCCGATATTCGCGATGCTGGCAGTTTTCAGCAAAGCCATATTCCCGGTGCGCATAATGTCAGTAATGAAAACCTGCCACAGTTTATTGCTGAGGCTGACCTGGACTCGCCACTGATCGTCTGCTGCTACCACGGCATCAGCAGCCAGTCAGCCGCCGCCTATCTGCTTAATCAGGGCTTTGACACCGTTTACAGCCTGGATGGCGGCTACGAACTCTGGCACATGACCTACCCTGACCGTCACCAGGCAGGCTGAGTACGTAATGCAGATATACCTGGTTGGCGGCGCAGTCCGCGATGCCCTGCTCGGCTACCCGGTGTACGACCGTGACTGGGTGGTGGTGGGTGCAACCCCGGCGCTGATGCTGGCCGACGGTTACAAGCCGGTGGGCAGTGACTTCCCGGTGTTTATTCATCCCCGTTCAGGGGAAGAATACGCGCTGGCCCGCACCGAACGTAAATCCGGCAAGGGCTATGCCGGGTTTACCTGGCACGCCAGCCCGGATGTCAGCCTGGAAGAGGACCTGATCCGTCGTGATCTGACCATCAACGCCATGGCGCAGGATGATCAGGGCGTTATCACCGACCCCTACCAGGGTCAGCAGGATCTGCAGGCAAAGCTGCTACGCCATGTGTCGCCCGCCTTTGAAGAAGACCCGTTGCGGGTGCTGCGGGTGGCCCGCTTCGCCGCCCGCTACGCCCATCTGGGCTTCACCGTTGCTGACGAAACCCTGGCGCTGATGCAGCGCATCGCCGCCACCGACGAGCTGGCGCACCTGACCGCCGAGCGGGTGTGGAAAGAGTTTGAACGGGCACTGGCCGAACCATCACCGCTGGTATTTCTGCAGGTGCTGGCCGATTGCCATGGTCTGGCCACTTTACTGCCCACCCTGACCCCGCTGTTCAAGCCGCCCGCGCCCCAGCTGGACAGCCAGCTGCAGAGCCTGCCCGAAGGTGACGATCAGGCCCGCCAGCGTTTCGCCCTGCTACTAAGCCGCGCCACTGAACAGCTCGACACGGCGGATGCACTGGCCGCTATCGAACAGGCCTGTCAGGCTTTGCGCAGCCCTAATGGATTCCGCGACCTGGCCCTGCACTGCCGCCAGTGGCACAGCGCCCTGGCCCGCTTCAACGAGCTGCCCGGCGCACAACGGCTGGCACTGGTACAAGGGCTGGACCTGCTCCGCCGTCCCCAGCGGCTGGATGCTGTACTGGCCTGCAGCCGGGCACTGCATGGCGAAGTGACAGAGACTGCCGCACAGGGCCTGCCGTTGCTGCTGAATCAACTTAACAGCCTGAGCCCACAGGCATTGATGGCCGAAGGGTTTAAAGGCAAAGCGCTGGGCGACGAACTCAAAGCGCGCCAGTTGCAGACCTGCCAGAGCTTTACGCTCTAAAGATCGCGAGCAAGCTCGCTCCTACGGCTAGGTAAACCGGATGTAGCAGCGACGTCCCGTCGCGTCAGAAGCCGATAGACCCTCGTTCCCACGCTCCTCGTGGGAATGCATAACCCCGAGACAAGGACCCTCTGCATGCCCACACTCGCCCCCGTTGCCCTGGTTACCGGTGCCGCCCAACGTATCGGCGCGGTGATCTGTCGTACTCTGCAC
>JAIBDV010000029.1 GCA_024686055.1 Neptuniibacter sp. | reverse complement strand
TATTTACTAACGTTATTATCAGTTAGTTTGATCTGCTTTTATGTATTCCTGTCTATAGCACTAGATGGGGCTGGTTTCAGGTAGTATCAATGTTTTAATTAAATATAAAAGTAATGATGGTGGTGTGCTGTCAATATTATCAGGCTCATTACTCGCCCATAGCCAAGCTTAAACAGGCTACCAACGGTAGCACACCTGGTTAGCCGGAGCAGTGGGGTGTTGAGTAGGGCAAAAGCGTCCAGCCGAGGGCCGCTGTCCCACTGAGTGGTGTGCCTGTTCTGGCGATCACCAGCTGATGCCCCGCCAGAGTTTCAGCTGTCGGTTACCTGTTCAGCAAAGGCCTGCAGGCGCTCGCCATCCATTCTGTAACCAATCCATTCATTCTGTGGCCGTGCGCCGATGGACTCGTAAAACTCGATCGCCGGGGTGTTCCAGTCCAGCACCGACCACTCGAACCGGCCGCAGCCTTCGGCGACGGCGGTACGGGCGAGGTGTTGCAGCACCTGTTTTCCAGCACCGATACCCCGGCTTTCCGGGGTGATGTAGAGGTCTTCCAGGTAGAGGCCGCGTTTACCCAGCCAGGTGGAATAGTTGTAGAAATAAACAGCGTAGCCAATGGGCGTATCGCCCTGCAGGCAGATTAATGCATGGGCATTGCTGTCGGCACTGAACAGGCTGCGCTGAATATCGGCTTCACTGGCCAGTACGCAGTGTTCGGCTTTCTCATAAACAGCCAGTTCAGTAATAAAGCGCAGGATCAATGCGGCATCGTTGATAGTGGCAGGGCGAAGGGTGACAGCGCTCATCCAGAGACTCCATGATGAATTGATAGTGTGGTATAGCAGCCGGGTAGATTAACCGAAACGGTGGAGCCTGGGCAGGTTATTCCTCTATCTTATCCCTGCATTGCCTCCACAACCCTCGCCATACAGCGGTTGACCTCCCGCTGGGCTGGCTGCTCAGTAGCTCTGGCTGGCAGTGCAATGGTGCAACCCAGCGCTGAGGTTCGCTCCAGAGTACCGGGTGGGGTTCATGGGCGGTTTCGCCTGAAACAATAATAATGTCCAGGCTGTCGCTGGCCAGTTGCTCACGTAAACGGCGGCTGGGCGCGCAGCTGAAAGAGGCGCAGCAGCGTTTTGTTGCCAAAGACTTTGTCGGCAAGCTGGTGATCATCCCGCCTGCAATTTAGCCGTAGCTGAAACCTGCCATCTGTACCTTTTTCCGCAAAAATAACCGCAGGAACAGCCCCGTTTGGCGACGTTGTTGTTGAACCGGCTGAGATTTTCCCCAGGATAGGGGCTCCTATAGCATGCCTGTTATCCCAAGGAGTCCCTGCCATGCCTATCGAGTCCAGTACCCATCAGCAGCTTAACCTGCTGCTAAACAGTCTTTTCAGCGACCAGAACTTTGCCGTGCCTGCCAGCACCCGGCTCAGCTTTGGTATGGCCGATGGCGACGACAGTGGTGAGCTGCGTTTTGTGGTGGAGAATGATGTCACGCCCCAGAGCGAAACGGCGATCAGCCAGTTGTTGAACAGTGACGGTCTGGAATATGTGATTGATAGCTTTATCGCGCTGGAACAGCAGCTGGCCCGTGATCAGGCAGAAGTGATTCAGGAGGCCGGTAATGGCTTTTTTAAACAGGAATTCGCGTTGATGTATGACGGTCAGGACTGGCAGCTGGATATCCGCTTGTACCCGGTGTCACTGCGCTGTGCCTGAAGGCCTTACGTGTCTTGTTGAGATAAATACAATTTGGATCCCTGAACCTCCGTTGAGTACAGAAAGTCTCAGCGGAGCGGCTATCGACCAGTAATAGTGATACTTTCCGGCCGGTTTTTCATCGTGATTATTAGCACACTACTCGGGTAACTTTCATTCAGGGAGAGACCCGATGTCCTTAAAATTTATAGCGCCTTTACTTACCTGTCTTACATTCCCAGCGCATGCTCTGGAGCTTACCAGTACTGACATTACCGAAGGGCAGCCGATGCCACGGGCGATGGAGTTTTCAGGTTTTGGTTGCAGTGGTGATAATCTGTCGCCCCAGCTGAGCTGGAGTGATGTGCCCGCTGGAACCCGCAGCTTTGCGATTACCGCCTATGACCCCGATGCACCAACGGGCAGCGGCTGGTGGCACTGGATTGCGTTAGACCTGCCTGCAGAACTTCGCGCCCTCCCACAGGGTGCTTCCGGTAAACTGACGGCGGGTGTTGAAACCCGTATTGATTATGGCTTTGCCGGTTTTGGTGGAGCTTGCCCACCGCCAGGCCATGGTATGCATCGCTATCAGTTTACTGTCTGGGCATTGCCGGAGGCTGAGCTGAAGTTGCCCGTTGATGTATCGCCTGCGATTGTGGGCTATACCCTGCGCAGCAAAGCGCTGGGCAGTGCCACACTCACCGCAACCTATACCCGTAAATAATAATGATACGGCGGGCTGGCCCGCCGCAGCTAGTGCGTCATACAGGAGAGCACGATGTCCGCTGATCTGATTCAGTGTATGGAGTTCCGTGGCCAGCGTGCCCAGCCATTGCGTAATGTGCCAATCTATACCGCCGCAATTGTCTGGGTGCAGCGGGGTGGGAAACAGTTGAAATGGCGCGACAGTAGCCTGCATTTTGGCGCAGATAGCTGGCTGCTGGTGCCCGCCAATCAGCGGCTGACTTTTATCAACCAACCCGAAAATGGCCAGTTCCGTTCACGGGTGATGGCGTTGCTGGAAATGCCTGAACCGGGGTTGTTACAGGATGTTCCACAACCATGGCAACAGCCGTACTTTGAGCCAGACACCGCACTGAAATTTGGTTTTGAAACGTTGCTGCAGGCTGACCAGCAGGGGCTCAGTCATGCCGTACTACGCCATTATCTACAGGGCTTTTATCAGCAGTTACAGGAGGCTGGTGTACTGCACCAGCTGTTTCCAGCTGCGCAGCTCAGCCTGAGTGAACAACTCTGTCGGTATTTTGCGGCGGACCCGGCCGCTGAACACAATCAGCTGCAGATTTGCCGACACTTTGGCCTTAGCAAAGCGACTTTAATACGTAAGCTGGCACAGGAGGGTTCGCAATTTAGAGCACTGCTGACCGATGTACGGATGAGTTATGCGTTGGCAATCATGCAGGGGGGTAAGCTGAATCAGCTGGAACTGGCACTGCGCTGTGGCTATCAGTCAGAGCGACGTTTTGCTGAAGGTTTTCGGGCTCAGTTTGGTCTGACGCCAGCGGCGTATCAAAGGACGCTGGAACAGAAAGACAGACCATTGGTCTGTTAATTAATCAAAAGGCCGCAGCCGGTGGATACCGTACTGCGGCCTGGTTATCCGCTGAAAACTTACTTCATCGAGATAGTCGTATGAACCTTGTTTGACGTTGTGCCCGGCGCAAACCAGCGTGCGGAGACGGTTTTGGTCTGGGTCCAGAACTGTACCGCCTGCTGACCATTCGGCCCCAGGTCACCCAGTTTGGAGGCGCGGGAGCCGGTGAAGCTGAAGTAGGCAACCGGTACGGCGATCGGGATATTGATACCGACCTGGCCGACATCAACGTTGTTTTCAAACCAGCGGGCACTCCAGCCGGAGTCGGTAAAGATCGCGGTGCCATTACCGTTGGCATTGGCGTTAATGATATCGGTCGCTGACTCCAGATCATCCGCGCCCATCACACACATCACCGGGCCGAAGATTTCCTGGCTGTAGATGTCCATTTCCGTGGTCACATCGCTAAACAGCGTAGGGCCAACAAAGTTGCCGTTCGGGTAACCGTCAACTTTAACGCCACGACCATCCAGCATCAGTGTCGCACCTTGCTCAACACCGCTGGCAATCAGGCTTTCAACCCGTGCCTGGGCCTGAGGGGAGACCAGCGGGCCGAGATCCGCTTCGCGGTTGGTACCGGGGCCGACGATCATGTCTTTAGCGCGTTCTACCATTTCTGGCAGCCATTCGCGTGCTTCACCCACCAGGATAACCACCGAGTTGGCCATGCAGCGCTGTCCGGCAGCACCGAAACAGGAACCCAGCATATGGTTGATTGCCTGGTCTTTGTTGGCATCCGGCATAATCACGGCGTGGTTTTTTGCCCCCATCATGCACTGAGCACGTTTACCGGTGTTGCTGGCACGCTGGTACAGCGAGGTGCCAACATGGGAGGAGCCGATAAAGGACAGCGCTTTGATATCAGGATGGTCAGCCAGGTGGTTAGCCACATCAGCACCGCCGTGAACCACGTTCAGCACACCCGCTGGTACACCGGCTTCGAACGCCAGCTCGACCAGTTTCATGGTGGACGAAGGGTCCTGCTCGGATGGCTTCAGGACGAAGGTGTTACCGCAAGCGATGGCAATCGGGAACATAAAGCAGGGCAGCATGATCGGGAAGTTAAACGCGGTGATGCCCACGCCGACGCCCAGTGGCTTGTTCAACGTATACACATTCACATTGCCTGCCACGTTATCTGCGATCTCGCCCAGTTGCAGTTTGGTGACCAGACAGGCGTTTTCAATGGCTTCCAGTCCACGACCCACTTCACCTTCAGCGTCGGGCAGGGTTTTACCGTGCTCCAGGCTGATCAGTTCTGCCAGCTCTTTGGTGTTATCGCGCACCAGCTGCTGGAACTTGAGCATGATCGCCTGACGCTTGGCGACGGAGACATTGCGCCAGCTGCTAAAGGCCTGCTTGGCATTGGCAACGGCAGCATCCACTTCATCCAGAGTGGCAAATGGCACCTGGGCAACCACTTCCTGGGTGGCAGGGTTCAGCACATCGACCCAGTGACCGCTGGCAGACTCAACCTGCTCACCGTTAATGATCATCGGTATTTTTGGAATGTTCATTTATGTCTCCTGATCGGTTGTTTTGCTGCATTCATTGCTGCATTTATGCAACTGTATAAAATGGCCAGGTACTCAGAATAAATGCCTGTTACCCTTTGAACAACCGACACAAAAGCAACAGTCCCTTGCATATATGCAAGGCTTAACCGGAAAGGTAGACGATGGACATGAACTGGGATGATCTGAAAGTTTTTTTGGAGGTCGCACGCACCGAAAAACTCTCTGTTGCGGCCCGGCGGCTGGGTATCGATGCCTCAACGGTGTCGCGCCGGCTGCACCGTCTGGAAGACCAGCTGGCCACCCAGCTGTTTGACCGCAGTGTGGAAGGGCATGCACTCACCAAACATGGCCAGCTGTTGCTGGAAACCGCGCGGGAGATGAACACGCGGGCACAAAGTGCGGCGGATATTCTGCAAGGGAAAAACCTGGAGAACCAGGGCAAGGTACGACTGGGTGTTACTGAAGCCTTTGGTAACTATGTGATCGCCCCGGAGCTGGCGACGTTCTGCCAGCACTATCCGAAAATCACCATTGATCTGATGCCGCTGCAGCGCTTTGTTAAATGGGGCCACCATGAGGTCGACATTGCGGTCACCATTGAGAAACCGCCGAATACCTCATTGGTGGTTTCCAGGCTCTGTGACTATCAGCTCAGGATGTATGCTTCGCGCGAGTATCTGGAGCGTGCCGAGCCCATCAACTCGCTGGACGATATTTATAATCACCCGCTGATTGGCTATGTGGATGATCTGGTGTTCAGTGATCAGCTGTCCTACCTGGAACGGTTGCTGCCCAATTCCCGTGCCAGTTTTCGTAGTACCAGTGTGATCACCCAGTCCATCGCGGTGTGTGAAGGGCTGGGGCTGGCGGTGCTGCCCTGTTTTCTGGCACGCCGCCACCCTGAACTGGTGCCGGTATTAGCAGACCAGACAAAGGTCACTCGCACGTTCTGGATTGCGGTACACCCGGAGCAGAAAAAACTGGCGCGGGTGAACAAGGTCTGGCAACACCTGAAAACCTATGCGGCGGATAATGAGGCTTTGTTAATGGGCCAGGATGGCCAGACGATGGATTCAACCCCTGTTAACCCTCATTAGCAACCTGCTGACTGCGTTCGATCGCTGTAAGTAGTGAGGTGGCCTTGAGCCTGGTTGCAAGCGCATGGGCGGCTTTCAGTGTTGTCTGTGCAGCCTGATGCTGCCCCAGTTCATGAGCCTGCCGGGCTCGAATAATCATTGTTATTATCTGTTCGTAAGGCTGGCCAAGCTGTTGTGTCAGAGTACTGGCCTGTTCCAGCAGCCGCTGGCGTTGCTGTAATGGCAACGTCGGTTGCTGAACCTGGGTTAGCAGGGTGCTGAGCAGGGCGGGTTTCTGGCCCAGTACTCTCAGGTTATCGACGGCCTGGGTTCCGGCGGCGGAAGGCTGCCTGGGTGATGGCTGGCCAGGCTCTGACAGTTCTGCCAGGCCGGGCAGTAAGGGGCCGTTGCTGGTCGGTGCCAGAGTGCTTGCCTGTTGTAATAATGTATCAACGAGCGGCCAGTTCTGGTGACGGGCAGCGATGAGTGCCTGTATCTGCAACCGCGCGGCCGCCAGCTGGGGCGCCTCGGCATCCTCCGCCGTCGTGAGAAGTTCGGTTGCCTGGGCAGTATCTCCCTGGCGTACGCGCAGCATCGCCAGCCAGATTTTGCTGAAATTCAATAGCTGAGGTTCAGAGGCTTGTGCCAGCACATGGCTGAGCTGCTGCTCGGCACGCTGCCAATCCCCCAGTAACAGCTGACAGACGCCAAGGTAGGTAAGCGACCAGAGATGACTCGGGTCGATCTGTACCGATGCGGCAAAGTAGTGTTGGGCCAATAATGCCCCCTCAAGCTGTAGCGCCTGAATACCTCGGGCGTAATCATGCATGGCGCTGGGTGTATAGCCGTAAGGTGGCAGCACTATGGCATCCTGGTCTGGCCAGAGTATCTGGTGCAGGCTGCTGGCGATCTCGGGCATCGCGACAGCGAGATCATCGCGCTGCAGGGTGCCGCGTTCACTGTCACCCTGAGGGTCAATTATCTGGTATTCAAGCAGCTGGGACTTTCCACTCAAACGTACTGTCGCGGTAATGGCGCGGTCGATCTGATGCTGCTGTAACAGCGTCGCCCATGCCCTGGGCGTCGCCGGAGCCGAGGGGCTCTGTGCCGATATCAGCACACTGGCGTTGGCCGGGTTGACGACGCTGACGCCAGGAATTGCCGCCAGGTCACCGGCCAGCATATCGCTCAGGCCATACTCAATCCACTGCATGGCGCTGCTGTAGGTCTGATCATCAAAGGGGATCACCATCACGCGCAATCCGGCTGTCTGTTCCGGTGATGTGGCCAGGGCCGGTGTCGCTGGTGGGCTTTGTGTCTGGCTGCCGGTCACGGCGTAGAGTGCCAGAACACAGATAAGCAGCAGGGCGCTGGCAATCACTCCATAGCGGTATTTGCCTGCGTGCCATGGCGTCGGTGTCTGTGCCTGTTCTGCAATTTCAAGATTCTCAACCAGGCAGATCCATTGATAGCCTTTACCCGGCACCGTGCGGATGAAGCGTGGGTCACTGGCGGAGTCGCCCAGCGCCTTGCGTAACTCCAGAATGCTCTGCGCCAGTGAACGCTCCCGATAGGCGCCATGTTGCCAGAGCTCGCTGAGCAGCTCTTCTTTGCTGATGGCCCGGTCATTATGGATTAACAGGTAATCCAGTAACTGTACAAGCTTCTGCCGCAGGTATACCTGGCCGTCTGGCCCTGTCAGTTGTCCGGTGGTGGCGTCAAACCGAAAATGTTCGAACTTCAGCATGGTTTTGCAGACTCGGTATGGAGATAAAACGGGTAAGCAGGCCCGCCGTTGTTGAATGTTAACCCTACAGAACAACTTATTGTTTTTACAGTGATTTGATTCGATTTGATCGGGATTTGACAGCGGTTTTACCCGACTGGCGGGTGAGGCTCTGGCGATCAATTTCGATTTGGAATGATTTGGTTTGTCGGTTCGGGGTGAGGCGTGAAAACTTGGTGCCAACATCCTGTGAACGAAATCGAGAAGAGTCTGATGAACACACATACCTTGAAAGTACGACTGAAATCTCTGTGCTGCGCCGTTGCCCTGACGCTGGGTGCCAGTGCTGCTGTACAGGCCGATAATCCGCAGACCATGGTGCTGGTTCACGGTGCACACTTTACCGCTGCGGCCTGGCAGCCGCTGCAACAGCTGATGGGCAATGCGGTGAATACGGTGGCGGTTGATCTGCCAGGGCGTAATGACAATCTTGTGCCTGCACGGGTGTCGATGGAGCTGTCTGCCGGGATGCTCTGTAAATCGCTGGGGGCCATTACCGGGCAGAAAACCCTGGTGGCGCACAGTCAGGGCGGGGCCATTGTGAACGCCGCGCTGGAACTGTGCCCGACGGAAGCGATTGATAAAATTGTGTATGTCACGGCAGTGGCACCATTGAATGGGACCGATGTTTTCACACTGTTATCGAAAGCAGATGAGACAAATTACTTTAAGGGCGTCAGCTTCAACGAACCGGCGCAACGGCTGGATATCGCTAACCCGGAGCGCTTTGCCGGTAGCTTTGCTCAGGATGCGACCCCGCAGCAGCGCAACTGGCTGAATGCACTGGCTGTGGCGGAACCTGCGGTGGTGGGAGGCAGTGTTATCAGCCTGGACCCGAAGCGTTTTGCACAGATTGATAAATACTACGTGTTTGCCGATCATGACCGCATTATCTCGCTTGAGTCTCAGCGTCGTATTGCCGCCAGCCTGGATCTGACAGCCAGTTACCACATTAACAGTGGCCACCTGCCCATGCTGACGCAAAGCCGGGCACTGGCGGATGTTTTGCTGACAATAAGCAAACGCTGATAACAGCAGATTGAAGCGGGAACCGGGGCTTTATGGTTGCCGATGTGCGCGTTCTGCAAGGCCAGATTGCAGGGCGTGTGCATGACTGAGTGTCTGGTGCGTTCTTGTTCCGGATGATGCATTACACCATCGCCTGGTGGCAGCGGGCCAGGGTTAACGCTCATGGATTCTGTTTCGCTTATCCCGGGCTAAGTTGGTAAAATGCCTTTTTATCCCTCCTGAGAATACACATGTCCAAGTTTTTCTACCGCGGAACGCCCGATGTTATGGGTCATTACGGTAAAAGCGGCTACAACACCAAATCGAAAGTGAAATCAGGTACGCAAAGTCTGCCTCTATCACTGACGGTGATGACTGAGCAGCGTAGAGCTGAAGTACAAGCGATTGTTGATGAACATGGATTAGTAGCCACGATCGACGTTAACAGTGACGTTGAAGAGAACGTAAAAGAGCTGGATGCCGTTCTGAATACACCAAAAACACAACGCATCGAAAAAACACCTGAGCGCAATGATCCGTGCTCATGTGGTAGCGGTAAAAAATACAAAAAATGCTGTGGTTGATTTAAAACGAATAGCCTGATTTTTACTATGTGACAGTTTTAGAGATAATGTTTAAGTTAATTATTAAACATTGTCCTGGAAATTTGAACTGTCACACTCTATTGCCCGCCTACATATGATCAGAGATCTACGATTATCTATTTTTGAGTAAAATCATAAAACATCGTCACCAAACCAGGCGGCTATTTTTGCTGTTTCAGCATTAGCAAAGCTGGAAATAAGCTGGCGCATCCAGATATTACCGGGATCTCTATCTTGCCGTGTGTGCCATAGAAGTGATATTGGGGCCGGTTCAATATCGAAAGACAAAGGTACAACGACCAGCGTGCCCGCCCGCACATCACTGGCCACCACCGATTGAGGGGTTACACACACCAGGTCGCTGTCTTTTAAAATCGATGGAATCAGCGAAAAGTGATTCACCGTCATCGCGATTTTTCGTTTCAGTCCTGATTGTGCCAGTACATCATCGACATTGCCCCTCGCTTCACCTGACAGGGATACCATCAGGTGGTCCTCCTTCATATATTGCTCCAGCGGTAGCACGCCATCAGAGTCCAGAGCCTGTAATAACGGATGCTCCGGTCGAACGGCACAGGCCAGCTTATTGCTGAATAGCCAGGACGCGCAGATCTTGGGATGGCTACCAACATAGTAATGCACAGCAAGATCGACCGAGGCCTCCAGTAGCAGGGCTTCGGTATTACGGTGAATGGGTACGGAGTGGATAGAGATACCTGGTGCTTCAGCTTCAATCACTTTTCGTAACGGCAACCAGATCATCTCAGGTGGGTGTTCTGTTGCGCCAATACGAAACTCACGGGTTGATGTGGACGGGTTGAATCCATTCTCGGTGCTCGCCTGACGGATGGCCAGTAACGGATTACGAATCTCCTGCCATAAATGCTCTGCATGGGGTGTGGGGCGTATTCCTCGGCCCTGTTTGACAAACAGAGGGTCTTTCCAGATTACTCGCATTCGGGCCACCGCATTAGACACTGCGGGTTGCGTCATACCGATTCTTGTCGCTGCCCCGGTGATGGAGCTTTCCATCATGATCGCATCAAAAATCACCAGAAGATTCAAATCCACACTGGGCATAGGTCGCCTTAATACATTCACCAAAGATATGAATATTATACAAACAATAAATTAGATGTATGCAATGAGGATCTCTACTCTGGCTCCATCGCAATCTCAATCGAGGACCAACAGATGAAAGCCTGGAAAGTAACCCCGGATACCGCACAGTTAAACCTGGAACAGCAGCAGATGAATTTGCTGGGCCCTGCTGAAGGTGAGGTTCAGGTTCGTATGCAGGCGGCCTCCCTGAACAAACGTGATCTGATGGTGGCAAATGGTACATACCCTGGCATCAAGGAAGGTGGACTGATTCCATTATCAGATGGTGCCGGGGAGGTGATAGCGATTGGTGCCGGTGTCGATGAATTCTCGCCGGGAGACCGTGTCGTTAATTTGTTCTGGCGAGATTTGATGGACGGCAACTCGACATCTGACAGTGTTGCTATGGGTGGGGCAATCGACGGTGTGTTAGCCGAAGAGGTTATTTTGCCGGCGCATGCGTTGATTAAAATTCCTGATTCGCTCAGCTATAACGAGGCTGCAACACTGCCTTGTGCTGGCCTGACAGCCTGGAACGCACTGATGGAAACCGGGGGCCTTAAGCCTGGGCAGACCGTGCTGACCCTGGGTACCGGCGGAGTCTCACTCTTCGTTTTGCAGTTTGCTAAAGCGGCGGGTGCAACGGTGATTATTACCTCCAGCAGCGATGAAAAGCTGGCCCGGGCCAAGGAACTGGGTGCCGATGTAACCATCAATTATCGGGCTACGCCGGACTGGGCTGACGAAGTGTTACGTATAACCGAGAACCAGGGGGTTGATATCGTTGTCGATACCGGCGGCCCAGGGACGCTCAATCAGTCGTTACAGGCTGCGGCGATTAATGGCCAGGTCTTTATGATTGGGGTGCAGGCGGGTATTCACGAGAACATCTCACCTTTGCCAATCCTGTTCAAAAAGCTGCGCTTACAAGGGATTATGGTGGGCAATAAAAGGATGTTTGAAAACATGTTGAGTCAGATGCTGAAGAAAGAGATCAAACCTGTGATCGATCAGGTCTTCAGTTTTGACAATGCACCGGAGGCGTTCACAACAATGGAATCGGCAAACCATTTTGGCAAAATTGTTATTGCTGCCCAGGCGGGCGCTGGCAGCTAAATCTGCTATAGCGCCCCGCAAGATAACCAGCACGGGATCTTCTTACAGCCGGTGTCAGTACCGTCCCTGCTGTCATGGGCTTAAGGTATTAATGGCTTGATACTGGCCTGGTAAAAGGAGTCGGCAAGAGCGTTTCCTTCATACATAAGTGAAATCTTAAATTAGAAAAAGTAAATGTATGGGCGTTCATTAACCCTGACCTGGGTCAACGCCCATTACCACAGCTCTGCTACGCTTGGCCTGTGACAAATTGTCGCAGGCTGAGTTGATGTGCAGAGAGGGGATTTACGTTATCCGTTCTGTTACTGCCGCCTTAAAGATGTATTTATTATCCATTTACATTGAGTCGCCTGCTGATCACTGCCACAGCTGATATTCCGATTTTGTTGTCTGAAGGAATTGCTGGATGTACAGGCTCACAGGTTCCGTTTACAGGTTCTTCTTTTCTCTGATGCTGCTCGCTGCACTGCTGTTCGCAAGCATGGCAGGTGCCATGGTGCCGGTGTCTGAAGTACAGCAGCGGGAGACGATTGCCCAGGTATTCCCACAGGCCACCTCCATTGGTGACAAACTGCCGTTAGCTGAAGGGAGGATGCCCGCCTGGACCATCTACAACGGCGATCAGGTGCTGGGCTACGCCTTTACCACCAACGATGTGGTGAAAATCCCCGCCTATTCTGGCAAACCGATTAATACCCTGGTGGTGATGGATGCGGCGGGCACCTTGCGTGCGACCCGGATTCTGGAACACCACGAGCCCATTTTGCTGGTCGGTATTCCCGAGCAGAAACTGTTTGATTTCGCTGCCCAGTACGACGGACTTCAGGTGACTGATCAGGTACGTGTGGGGGCGGGCAATAATGATGACGTCGTCAACGTCGATGTGATTTCCGGCGCGACCGTGACGGTAATGGTGGTGAACGAAGCAGTGATGCGTTCGGCCCGTAAGGTGGCCCAGCTGCTGGGCATCGCCGGGATGTCGGAGCAGAGTAAAACACCGCCAGCCACCATCCGCACCGGACTGTTTGAGAAAGCAGACTGGACCACCCTGACTGGCGATGGCTCTATTCGTCGGCTCAAACTGGTGGAAGCTGATGTAGACGCTGCGTTTGAGGGCACTAAAGCAGAGCGTAGCAAACGCAAGCAGCAGCGCCATGCCCAGCGCAGCTTTATTGATCTGTACTACGCGCCGCTGAATATCCCGACCGTAGGCCGTAACCTGCTGGGCGATGATCAGTACAACTGGCTGATGGGCGAGTTGCAGCCCGGTGATCAGGCGATTGCGGTGATGGGCGGTGGGCAGTACTCGTTCAAGGGTAATGGCTACGTGCGCGGCGGGATTTTCGACCGTACCCAGCTGCAACAGTCTGGCAAAGCGATCAGCTTCCATGATTCTGATTACCACCGGCTGGATGATGTCTATATCGATGGCTTCCCCGGTTTTAAAGAGATGGCGATCTTTATCGTCCGGGCCCAGTACGCCTTTGATCCAGGTACCCCCTGGCAGGTCGAGCTGCTGGTGCGCCGCCAGGTGGGCGCGCTGGACAGTGTGTTCACCAGCTTTTATGGCGATTACCTGACCCCTGAACGTTATATCGAGCGTCCGGCACCGGTGGTTGAACCAGAGCCAGAGCCGCTGTGGGTGTCTATCTGGAAGGAGCGGGCATTTCAGATCGGCGTGCTGAGTGTGGCACTGGGCATCCTGTTTGTCGTGATCTTTATCCAGGACATCCTGGTCCGTTACCCGCGTTTCCTGCATGCGTTTCGCCGGGGTTACCTGGTATTCACCGTGTTCTTTATCGGCTGGTACACCCTGGGTCAGCTGTCCGTGGTGAACGTCTTTACCTTTGTGCATGCCCTTAAAGGGGACTTCCAGTGGGAGCTGTTCCTGCTCGACCCGGTGCTGTTCATCCTCTGGGGCTTTGTCGCCATGACCATGCTGCTCTGGGGCCGGGGTATCTTCTGTGGCTGGTTATGTCCGTTTGGTGCCCTGCAGGAGCTGATTAACGAGCTGGCCCGGCGGTTGAAAATCCGTCAGTTCGAGTTGCCATTTGCAGTCCATGAACGGCTGTGGGCGGTGAAGTA
>JAIBDV010000104.1 GCA_024686055.1 Neptuniibacter sp. | reverse complement strand
TGACATCAGTGATTTTAGCTTTACTCTGACCTTAGACGGTAATAAGAAGCATTGCCGAATTCTGAAGGCCATCCTGTTTGGCAGCCATGCCACCGGCAACTCCTCGCAACACCCCTGTCATATTACACTGCTAAAACGTGGCCCATTATTCTAATCAATGACAGAGCCCAGCCCGATGACTCGTACTAACAAGCAGACTTCGTCACGCCCACAGGGTAATGACTTCAATAGCGTTTCCGAGCAGAGCCGCCGTAACTTCCTTAAAGGAGGCACTGCTGCGCTGGGCCTGTTTATGGCAGCCAGCCCGGTGGCAAGCGCGGTTGCTGCAGCCTCGCAGAAACCACTGCTTAACTTCAAAGCCCTGCCTGCCAGCACGGCTGATACTTTTGTTGTGCCAGAGGGCTACACCGCCACGCCGCTGATCTCCTGGGGTGATCCGATCCTCAACGGTGCGCCTGCTTTTGATCCGTCCGGCAAACAGAATGCAGCGGCCCAGGCCGGTCAGTTTGGTGATAACACCGATGGTATGAGCCTGTTCCCACTGGGTGATGATCGTGCCCTGCTGGCGGTGAACAACGAATACACCAACTACGATCTGCTGTTTGCTCACGGCGGCAAAGCGATGACCGCCGACGATGTGAAGAAGGCCCAGGCGGCCTGTGGTGTATCGGTGTTCGAGATCAAGCGCGATAGCAAGGGTCAGTGGAGCTACGTGCAGGGCGGCCAGTACAACCGCCGCATCACCGCCTACACCGACATGGAAATGACCGGCCCGGCGGCTGGCCATGCGCTGCTGAAAACAGCCGCTGACCCATCCGGCAAAAAGGTGCTGGGCACCTTTAACAACTGTGCCAACGGCCAGACACCCTGGGGCACCTACCTGACCTGTGAAGAGAACTTCGATGGTTTCTTCTCATCGGCCAGTGAGGTCGAGCTGAACAGTAATCAGAAGCGCTATGGCCTGCGTACCGATAAAGATAAATACCAGTGGCATAAGCATGACGCCCGTTTCGATCTGGCGAAAAACCCGAACGAAGCCAATCGCTTTGGCTGGGTGGTCGAGATTGATCCGATGGACCCGACCTCTACGCCGAAAAAACGCTCAGCGCTGGGCCGCTTCAAGCATGATAATGCTGCCCTGACGCTGGATAACAGCGGCCATGCGGTGGTGTACCTGGGCGATGATGAGCGCGGTGAGCATCTGTATCGCTTCGTATCCAAAGGCAAATACAACCCGGCTGACAACGCTGCCAACCGCGAGCTGCTGGCCGAAGGCACCCTGTACGTCGCACGTTTTAACGCCGCTGAGGGTGAGCTGAAAGGTAAAGGCGAATGGCTGGAGCTGAGCCACGGCAAAAATGGCCTGACCACTGCAAACGGTTTTGCCGACCAGGCCAGCGTACTGATTCACGCCCGTGAAGCCGCGACTCAGGTGGGTGCAACCACCATGGACCGTCCTGAGTGGGTGGCCGTACACCCGGATAACCGCTCCGTATGCTGTACCCTGACCAACAACAAGCACCGGGGTAAAAAACCAGGCCAGCCACTGGGCGGGCCAAACCCACGGGCAGAGAACAACTACGGTCAGATCGTACGCTGGTATCCACCGAAGGGTAACCACACCAGCAACCAGTTTGACTGGGATCTGTTCCTGATCGCCGGTAACCCGGACCTTAACAGCGGCCTGTACGCAGGCAGCCAGAACATCACCAAAGACAATATGTTCAACAGCCCGGATGGCATCGGTTTTGATAAAGACGGCCGGCTGTGGATTCAGACCGATGGAAATTATTCTAACAGCGGTGAGTTTGCCGGTATGGGGAATAACCAGATGCTGTGCGCTGACCCGGCCAGCGGTGAGATCCGCCGTTTCGCCACCGGCCCGGTCGCCTGTGAGATCACCGGTCAGGCCTTCAGTGAAGACCAGCGCACGCTGTTTGTCGGTGTCCAGCACCCAGGCGAGAAAGGTAAGCCATCCAGCTTTCCGGCCGGTGGCAACAGCAAACCACGCTCCACTATCATGGCAATCCGTCGTAATGATGGCGGGATAATCGGCAGCTAATCGTTACAGGCGCTCAGGCTGAGCCTGGGCGCCTTCTATGCCCTCTGCATCCCTCTTTAATACGCGACACTGGGTAACCAGGTCACCATCGCCTCCCAGTAAAACACCAGACTGAGCCCCACCAGCTGAATCAGAATAAACGGCAACACGCCTCGATAGATCATCGGCAGGCGAATGCCCTCAGGGGCAACCCCCTTCAGATAAAACAGCGCAAACCCGACCGGCGGGGTCAGAAATGAAGTCTGCAGGCAGACCGCAAATAGCACCGCAAACCAGACCAGATCAAAGCCCAGGTTAACCACCACTGGCGCAACCAGCGGCAAGACAATCAACGTCAGCTCAATCCAGTCCAGAAAGAAACCCAGCACAAAGGTTGCCAGCAAGATCACCAGCACAATACCGGTCGGGCCAAATGGCAGCCCGGTAAGGCCCCGCTCAATCAGCTCATCCCCGCCCAGCCCGCGTAATACCAGCGAAAACACAGTGGCACCAATCAATAGCGCAAAGATAAACCCCGTTGTTTTAGTGGTCTCAAGGCATACCGCCTGCAACACCTGGTAGCTCAGCCGCCGTTTCGACCAGGCCAGCAGCGTTGCTCCCAGTGCGCCGATACCCGAGGCTTCGGTCGGGGTAGCCAGGCCTGCAAAAATGGACCCCAGCACCACCAGCATCAGCCCCGCTGCAGGCAGTACTGCCCACAGTACGTTGAACACCACGGTCATGGATACGGGTACGGCATTATCAGCGACCGGGGCACGTTCAGGCCGTAAAATGCCAACCCCCAGAATGTACGCAACGTACAGCCCGGCCAGCATCAGGCCCGGAAATAGCGCCCCCAGAAACAGATCCCCCACCGGTAGTCCGAGCCGGTCCCCCATCATCACCAGCATGATACTGGGCGGGATCAGAATCCCCAGGGTGCCTGCAGAACAAACGGTGCCGCAGGCCAGCTCCGGGCTGTAGCCCTGGCGCAGCATCAACGGTACCCCCAGTAACGCCAGTAACACCACTGAGGCACCGATAATGCCCGTTGTTGCGGCCAGCAAGAGTCCGACAAAGGTTACCGTGACGGCCAGCCCGCCTCGCACCCGGCCAAACAGCGCCACCAGGCTGAGCAGTAACTCTTCAGCAATGCCGGAGCGGTCCAGCATCAGCCCCATAAAAATAAACATGGGCAGCGCCACCAGTACCCAGCTGGTCATCAATGCCCAGATTCGCGGCACCGCAATCGACAGATACGACCAGTCAATGCCGATCCAGCTGTCAAACCAGCTGTCCAGGCCCATCGCCAGCACCGAAAAAATCAGCGCAACGCCACCCAGTACCCAGCCGACCGGAAAGCCCGATAACAGCAGCGCAATGAAGCTGCCAAACATGGCCAGCGCCAGTAGCTCATTGAGTTCCATCGCGGACTCCCTGGCAGCTCTTCCGCTGTGGAAACCCCAGCAGCAAGGCGCTAATCCGGGACAGGCGAGACAGTACCGCCATGGCCAGTAAAGCAAAGCCAATCAGCAATGCTGCTTTTATCAGCCAGCGGTACGGCAAGCCCCCAGGTGCAACAGAGACCTCCCCCAGCTGCCATGAATAATGGATAAAAGGCACCGCATAGCAGAGCACCAGCACCACTAACGGCAAGAGCAGCAAACAGGTGCCTGCCAGCTCAATCCAGGCCTGAGCACACATCGATAAACGCTCATGAATAAGGTCGATACGGACATGGGCGTTCTGGACGACGCCATAGGATAGGCCAACCAGCCAGCCCACTGCATAGAGGTGCCATTGCAGCTCTTCCAGCTCGACCCGCCCCTCTCCCAGCAGGTAACGCAGTAATACATTGCCGACGATCACCAGCATCAGTAATACCCAGACCCAGCTGACCCACGCGGCCAGCCGGTTTAGCACGCAGTCAAAGCCCTGTGATATTGCTGTTTCAGGCAACTGTTGATAAGGGGAATTGACCGGCTGAGCCACCACAACAGCATCGACACAAGATGCTGCTGGTGCCTCAGGCACAACATATAAATGATCCATAACACGATCTCCTGACCCGACACTCGCCCTCTGTATCCTGTCAGCAGAATATGCAGGCGTGTGCCCTGAGGAAAATGCAGACGCTAGATTAAGGCCGCCGCAATAATCAGAAATCCCGTGGCAGATAGGCCAGTTTTTTCCAGCGTTTATAACCTTCCATAAACGTCAGTTGGGACTGGTAGATCTGTTTGAAGTCAGCATCCTTAGCCGCCTGTGCAGCCATCACTTTTTCAGTTCCCTGTTGTAACTGACGCAACAGCGGGTCATTAAGCCGACGTGCCGTCACGCCTTTCGCTGCAAAGCCTGCAACCACTTCACCTTGCGTCGCCTCCGCACTGGTCATCGCCCGGAATGTACTGGCAGTACAGGACATATCAATCATCGCCCGCTGATGGTCCGGCAGGTTATTCCAGACCCCTTTGTTCACAATCAGGTGAGAGGCGGTGAAGGTCTGATGCCAACCGGGGAAGTAATTGTTTTTGGCCACCTTATCGAACCCC
The DNA here is from genome assembly GCA_024686055.1 of Neptuniibacter sp. Lineage (GTDB taxonomy): Bacteria > Pseudomonadota > Gammaproteobacteria > Pseudomonadales > Balneatricaceae > Marinobacterium_C. The sequence goes on along the minus strand of JAIBDV010000104.1, from coordinate 3,954 downwards.
ATCCGCTGATCAACGATCGGCAGGGAAAACTCGCTGGCATCAATCACCCCTTTATCCAGCGCGGAAAAAATCTCACCGGCGGGTAACATCGTGACCGAGGCACCCATCTCCTGCAAAACGCGACCGCCCAGCCCGGCAAAGCGAATTTTCAGGCCTTTAATATCCTCGACGGTATTGATCTCTTTTTTAAACCAGCCCGCTGTTTCAGGCCCCACCAATGAACAGAGTACCGGGTGCACGTTATGGCTGGCATATAAGGCTTCTGCCAGTTGCTTGCCTTCACCGTCATACCACCAGGCTGCATACTCCCAGGGCTCCATGCCAAAGGGTACGGCTGCAATCAAGGCTGCCGCCGGAATTTTCCCCTGATCATAGCCCAGCCAGGTAAACCCGGCAGGTAACTGATTGTTTTTAACGGCTTCAGTAATTTCAAACGAAGGGACGAGTTTGCCAGGTTCAAAAACTTTCAGTTTGATCTTGCCACCACTGGCATCAGCCAGCTGTTTTACCAGGCGCTTTATCGGCTCCCCCACCACCGGCAAGTGCGTACCGAAGGCCGTCTGCACCTTCCAGCGCAGGTTTTCTTCGGCAATAACCGACGGTGACACCGCGAGCAGGGAGGACAGTGTCAGCAGCGTAAATGCAGTGCTTGTTAGCGTTTTCAGATTATCGATCATCGTACACCTCATATCCTTATCAGGCTAAATGAAATGGGAATACAGATTATAATTCTGATAACAGAAGGATTATTTAAAACAAACAGCACAACATCATTAAATAAGGTTTTAAAACAAATTATCAACACTGGAATCAGAACACAAAACCAAACGTAACAGTATTTAACTCAGGAAAAAAGAGGACAAATAAAACAAAACATGTTCAAGAATCTTAAAACGGATGGATTGATAATTTCTAAAAACGAAATTGTATTTTTAAATAAATGTGCTAAGTAAAACAGCAGTTTTAACGTCGCCCAGCCGGGGGCTGGCTGAGCTGAAAGCCAAAGCCCAGGATGCACGCCTGCAGAATCAGATTAGGCCGCAGGCGTCAGCTTACTGACAAACCTTCAGCGCCGCCGCCTCGGTTCAGGCCTGCGCCGTAACGCTACCCAGCAGCCAGCCGCCCACGCCAGCCCGGCCAGGGTTGGGTTAATAAACCACAATGGGACAACGAATAGCGCCGCTGTCGCCTGCAGATAGTGGCCGTTGCCCAACAGCAACAGCGCGGGTAATACCGCAATAAGTAAGATCCATTCCATAGCAGGCACTGTACGGACTATGCGCCTGATTTTCACGCCTGCAATGATCTTTTTTCAATAGTGACAGACGTAAAAAACCGGGCAACCCATAAGGGAGGCCCGGCAAAGTCTCTGCTAGAGATATTTCCTGAAGGGACGTCTTACAAGGTAAAGATCAGGCGGCGGCTGCTTTACTCAGCCCGAAACCCTTTGCACCGAAGTGGTTCAGGTAACGGTAGGCAACATAGCCAACCACCAGGGTTGCAACGGTCAGTTCGACCAGCGCAAAGCTATGTAACTGTGCAGCCAGCTCAGCGGGCAGTACGGTCGCGGCAAAGGTACTGGCTTTAAACATCGCTGTCGCACTGATTACCATTGGGAAGGTAAATGCTGCATAGCCCGGGCTAAATGGCAGACGCAACAGACGCCAGAAAGCGATGTAGATCAGTACGGTCATCAGCATTGCCAGTCCCAGCAGCACCAGGGTCAGCAGCAACTGTGGCTGTTCAACAAAGCTCAGGTAACCGGCCAGGCACAGGCTTGGTGGTGCCGCCATGATGGCAATCGTTGGCTTGGCCGCATCAGCAATGTTTTCTACGAAGATCAGTCGGTACAGCATCATCGGCAGCAGGACAGCGTAGCTGGCGATACCAAAAGTCAGCAGGCCTTCAGCCAGGCCGCGGGCCGCTTCGTTCGGCACGGTCAGCACCGCAACAACAATACCGATTGGCGGTACAAACCAGCTTGGCACCATGTGCTGCAGGTTAAAGTTACGCGCCCGGTTCACCACAAACACACCGAGGAACAGCAGGTGTGCCGCCACCGCGCAGTACCACATCAGGGTGCCACCGGCCGGGTTAAACTTGCCGATTGAGGCTGATACCACCATCGCTGCCATGGCTGCGGTTGGGATTACCGAGCCAATCACCGGATGCGCCAGCTCACTCCACAGCACTTTGGGGTGCAGGGCGAACTTGGCAAAGACCAGTGCGATCATTACCGCGGCAATCAGCGCCGTCGTCAGCTGTGCAGAACCACCGAGCGGGAAGGCATGTTCCCAGCTGATACCAAGGCTGGCAATGCCCAGCGCAAGACCTGCAGAGGGGGTCGGGTATGCCGCCAGCTTTTCTTTCAGTGTCTGTGCCATCTGTAATAACCTCATAACTAAATCCTGCAGTTATATTAGTCCCGTTCAACTATTCATGATATACAAACGTTTTTGACAAAGGGTTAAGTAAAATTGAACACTCGCGGTATTACCCTTAAACACCTGCGGGTGTTTATCACCGTCGCTCGACTGGGTTCACTGACCCAGGCGGCTGAACGGCTGTTTATTACCAAATCGGCAGCTTCTATGGCGCTACAGGATCTGGAGCAGCAACTCGGCCAGCCACTGTTTGAGCGGCACAAAAACCGGCTGATTATCAACGCCAATGGCGACCGCCTGCGCCCACTGGCCGATGAGATTCTGCAGCGCATGGAATCGATTGAAGCCACGATGAACAGTGAACAGCTCAACGGGCTGTTACGGATCGGGGCCAGTAATACGGTGGGCAACCATCTGCTACCGGCCATGCTGGGCGATTTTCTGCAGCAATATGGCTGCGACCGGCCCGAGCTGCTGATCCGTAACAGCGCCGTACTGGAGCAACGGCTGGAAGCGTTCGAACTGGATATCGCCCTGCTCGAAGGCCAGGTGCAGAACGCCAAACTGGTCAGTGAGCCCTGGCAGACCGATCAGATGCTGGTGATTGCCCCACCAGACCACCCGCTGGCAGACAACCAGCTGCATCAGCCAGGAGAACTGAATCACCAGACCTGGGTGATGCGCGAAGCCAATTCCGGCACCCGCCAGCAGTTTTACCACCTGCTGGAACCGGCGCTGAGCGACTGGCAGCTGGCGTTTGAGATCAATACCAATGAAGCGGTTATCAATGCCGTTGCCGCCGGACTGGGGCTAGGGTTTATCTCCCACCTGGCGGTGCGCGACGCCATCGACGCGCACCGGGTCGCGGTGGTCGAGCTGGACCACCCCACCCTGCGCCAGCTCTACCTGGTGTACCACCGCGATAAATACCAGGGGCCATTGCTGAAATGCTTCGCCGGGTTCTGCCTGCAGTGGCAGAGCTAAAGTAACCGCTACGACACAGGTAACTGGAGCCAATCAGTCAGGGCCGCTGGTGCTGTTCTGTGCGCCAGGGCTCGGCCACTATCAGAGGCTGGTAATTCCCTGAAGAAAGGACGCAGCCCATGGCCGAGTATTTCCACGCCCTCCTGACACCGAACCTGCCGCTCTGGCAGGTACTAAGCGCTGCATTGATTATCTTTGCCGCCGCCATTCTGCGTGGTTTCAGTGGCTTTGGTTTCTCAGCCCTCACCGTCACCAGTCTGGCACTGTTTATGCCGCCAAAACTGGTGGTACCGATTATCTTCCTGCTGGAGATCGTCGCCAGTATTCACCTGCTGCCCGGTGTTCTGAAACAGATTGACCGCCGCTTACTCGGCCAGCTCAGCATCGGCATGATGCTCTTTACTCCGCTGGGGGTCTGGCTGCTGGCCCACCTGCCCGCCAGCCAGACCCGGCTGGTCATCTGCCTGCTGGTACTGGCCATCGCTCTGCTGCTGTTACTGGGTATCAAACAGAAAAACGCCAGTCCACGGCTGCCACTGATCACCGGCTGTATCTCCGGGGCCGTCAATGGTGCGGCAGCGATTGG
>JAIBDV010000123.1 GCA_024686055.1 Neptuniibacter sp. | reverse complement strand
TGATAACGTCGCCATCGAAGTAACAAGCCAATACCAGGCAGAGCAGTCAGACCCTGACAGTAACCGCTTTGTCTTTGCCTATCACATCACGATTACTAACCGGAATACACAACCCGTACAACTACTCAGCCGCCGCTGGCTAATTGTTGACGGGGATCAGAAAACACAGGAAGTCGAAGGTGAAGGCGTGGTAGGTGAACAGCCTGTTATTGCCGCTGATGACAGTTACAGCTATACCAGTGGCGCCGTACTGGCAACCAGTGTAGGTAGCATGCAGGGTCACTACAATATGGTCACGGATGACGGCGATGAGTTTATCGCCCCAATCGGCCCGTTTACCCTGGCCCGACCCAACGCATTGCATTAATACGCTGATCGCTATTTCAGGACGAGACAAGGCGCTAAAAAAGGGGGACAGCATAGCTGTCCCCCTTTTTTCGTGCGCCAGCAGCCAGGCCGCCAAAACAACTCAACCCCGTTTAGGGCTGACGTCCTGACGTACTTTCTGACGCTTGAAGCGACGCTCCTGAGATGTCCGCTCAGCAATGGTGATACGTGGTGCCCGTTTAGACTTCAGGCCCACTTCATTACCCAGCACTTTGACTTCTCCCTGCGCGACTTCACGCCAGGTGCCTACCTTGACATCGCTCTGCAGGAAAACAGGACCGAAGCGAACACGCTTCAGACGGCTGACCGTGATCCCCTGTGATTCCCACAGGCGACGCACTTCACGGTTACGGCCTTCCATAACCACACAGTGGTACCACTTGTTAGCGCCTTCACCATTGAAGAACTGCACATCAGAAAAACGCGCCATGCCGTCATCCAGCAGCACACCCTCTTTCAGGCGTTCAATCAGTGCATCATCAACATCACCCAGTACACGCACAGCATACTCACGGTCAATTTCTGATGATGGGTGCATCAACTGGTTAGCCAGCTCGCCATCGTTGGTAAACAGCAACAGGCCAGAGGTGTTGATATCCAGCCGGCCAATCGCAATCCAGCGGCCGTTTTTCAGTGGTGGCAGGCGGTCAAATACCGTCGGCCGTCCTTCCGGGTCGGAGCGCGTACAGACTTCACCCAGCGGCTTGTTATACAGCAGTACCCGTCGGTCAGCCTGGTGACCGAATACGAGCTTAGCTTCCTTACCATCTACCTTGACCACAGCACTGCTGCGAATACGGTCGCCCAGCGTTGCTGTTTCGTTATTGACCTGAATCCGTCCAGCCTCAATCCAGCGCTCCATCTCCCGACGCGAGCCGAAGCCCGAACGCGCTAGCACTTTTTGCAGCTTTTCATCCGCCATGTTTTCAATCTCTCAGAATAAAAAAACCCTTCAGACCATCGTCCTGAAGGGCTTCTGTAGCAAGCTTAAACCAAAGCAGATGAATCAGACAGCCTTTTCAATCAGGCAATCATCACGGCTGTTGCCCGCTTCAAAAAACTTCTGAAAAGCCAGTGGCGTACGACCACGACCAGACCACTCATGGGTATCACCGGCCTCATCGACAACACGGTACTTAGGCGCTACCTTTTTACGTGTGCTGACCTCAACCGTATCAACCAGGTCACTCATATCCAGACCCGCCGCTTCCATCGTCTGACGGATTGCTTCGATTTTAGCCAGCTTACTTTCAACAGCTTCACGTTCAACGAGTTCTGCTGCCTTTTTGTCATCAAGAATGTCGGTCAAATCGGCAACAACTTTTTCAACCTCAGACACTGCCAATTCCTGGCACTGTTTTCGCAGGGAATTTTTTCGAGTCAGCGTCTTAATAAAATCGGACATAATATTCCACCGAGCCAGATAATTTTTGAGATGGGTAATTATCTTTATCATCAACACATTTGCAAGCCGAAACCTTAAAACATGTTGAAAACAATGAAGGTTACCCGACAAAGGTTAGAATTTATGACCCTGCTTAAACAGAAAGTTCCGGGGGATGCTATTTTTCATCGACATTTGACGACAAGAACAATAGCTAGCGCACCGGGAAACAGACCAAGATTCCAACAATTAACCAAACATAATTAATAGTATGGTAGAAAAGAATAACCTATGCCAATAGCGATCCTTATGAATCGCATCGGCAACTAGAACGATCAGAGCCGCCCTATGAACTTTATGAATCAATTCATGGCCAACGTCGGTCACTCTTCACCCTGAGACAATAACAAATTTTCACAGCAAAATAACGTAGCGTTATTCACTTCCAGCTTATCTCAATGACGGGCGTCATAATTAAAACACCCCAGATATTCAAACAGTTATATGAAACATTTATTCGAACACTTTCGAATGCCCAGCCCCTTGCCGCAGCAGTTCAGGCGTATCATCAACCAGGCTGACAACCGTCGTAGCATCCATCCCGCAGTACCCCCCATCGATAACCAGGTCCAGCTCATGCTGCAAGAGGTCACGTATTTCCCAGGGATCAGTCAATGGCTGATCATCTCCGGGCAAAATTAATGAGGTACTCATGATCGGTTCCCCCAGCGCTTGCGTGAGCGCCTGGACAATCGGGTTATCCGGGATACGGATACCAATCATCCGCCGTTTAGGGTGTAACAAACGGCGAGGCACTTCACTGGTAGCCTTTAAAATAAAGGTATACGCCCCTGGCGTGTGCGCTTTAAGTAAACGATAGCTCTGGTTGCCAACTTTGGCATAGGTGCTTATCTCCGACAGGTCACGGCAAACCAGAGTGAAGTTATGCTTATCATTGAGCTGGCGAATTCGCTTAATTTTTTCCATCGCCGCTTTATCACCCAGGTGACAACCCAGCGCGTAGGCGCAATCTGTCGGGTAGACAATAACACCACCTTTATTAAGTATCTCAACAGCCTGATTGATGAGGCGTGGCTGAGGATTTTCCGGGTGGATCTGAAAGAACTGACTCACAACAATACCTGCAACGTTGAACTTGAACTGCTGGGTTTAAATCAGGACCCGCATACGCTAAACAAGGTGGTCCATAATATGTGGAACGGGCTGCTTCAGCGGCATAAACCGCCCGACCTCTGTCCAGTGATGGGCAGGGCTATGAAAATCACTCCCCGCAGAGGCCAGCAGTTCATGCTGATTCACCAGCTTAATCAGCTCCAGCTGATGCGAGGGTGAAATACCTGTATAGCTGACCTCCATTGCATGCCCACCATCCGCTTTAAACTGCGCCATTAACGCGCGGATTTTAGTAAAGGTGAACCGATACTTGGTCGGGTGCGCCAGCACAGCAAGACCACCCGCCTGGGTAATTACCGCAATGGCTTCAGCCATGTCCGGCCACTGCATTTTGACGTCGCCGGTTTTTCCGGTGCCCAGGTATTGTGAGAATGCCTGCTGTTCTGTTTTAACCAGCCCCCGCTCAACCATCGCTGAAGCAAAATGCGGCCGACCTATTACACCGCCAGCAGCATTAGCACGGGCCTGGGCAAGCAGATCAGGCAGGCCTTTTTTCATCAGCCGCACTGCAACCTGTTCAGCCCGCTGCTGGCGCAGCTGATCAATGCCCTGCAGGTATTCCAGCAGACGAGGGCAGCCTATATCCAGTCGCAATCCTACAATATGTACCATCCGGCTGCCCCAGAGGCAGGTCAGCTCAGCGCCATTAATAAGCGTCATATCGCCCATCTGGCCCTGTAACGCCTGCACGCCGGCCACCGTATCGTGATCGGTCAGTGCCAGTACCTGCACATTCTGTTGTCTGGCACGCTCAACCAGTGCATGGGGCGACAGCGCTCCATCAGAGGCTGTTGAGTGAGTATGTAGATCATAGCGCAACATAACGGCAGGTACTCCTGAGGCATACAGATCGCAACTGGCTGGAATAGCGTCAGTAACCATCAACTAAGTAAGGCTTTACGCACAGATAGCGCTGAAATATAGCCATTTCAACCAAAGAATCTGTAAACCCTTAAGAAAAATACAAAACTTACGACAAGGCTGTTTTATACTGGTCACCTTAGCAAACAGGCGACAAGTATATGAAGCTACTACTCGATTTCCTTCCGATTATTATCTTTTTTACAGTCTACAAGAGCACTGACGACATCATCCTGGCCACTGCCGTGCTGATTCCAGCAACAGCAGCACAGATTGCCTGGACCTGGTGGCGTACCCATACCATTGAAAAAATGCAGCTGGTCACACTCGGGCTGGTCGTAGTGCTGGGCGGCGCTACCGTACTGCTACAGGATAAAACATTTATCCAGTGGAAGCCTTCGGTCGTGAACTGGCTGTTTGGTCTGGCATTCCTGGGAAGCCAGTTCATTGGCAAGAAACCCATTGTACAACGAATCATGGAATCCAACCTGGCCCTGCCAGACTCGATCTGGCGCACACTTAATATTGCCTGGACCATCTTTTTCATCGTCATGGGCATCGTTAACCTGGTTGTTGTTTACACCCTGAGTGAAGAGGCCTGGGTTAACTTCAAACTGTTTGGCATGCTGGGCCTGACCCTGGTATTCATCATACTGCAGGGCCTGTACCTGTCCCGCCACATGCCAACAGACGAACAATAAAAGACTGGAGCTACCGATGTACTACGCCATTATTGCCGAAGATAAACCCGACACTCTGAGCCAGCGTATGGCCGCCCGGCCAGCCCATCTGGAGCGCCTGATCGCCCTGCGTGATGACAGCCGGCTACTGATTGCTGGCCCGCACCCGGCAATCGACAGCGAAGACCCAGGTGAAACTGGCTTTACCGGTAGCCTGGTCGTCGCCGAATTTGACTCGCTGAACGCTGCACAGGCATGGGCTGATAATGACCCATATATTGCTGCTGGCGTCTATGAGAGAGTGACAGTGAAACCTTATAAGAAAGTCCTGCCCTGAGCGCCACGGAACGGCACTCTATGCCTGTTCCGTTTCGCAAGCAGCTGATATAAAGTTCACTGAATAGCGTCATTAAGGCGCACTCGCCTTCATCGCCTCCTGATGCTGAAATCTCAGGGGATATATTCCGGTATGTGCCAGAGGGCACCCGACTCTTCAAGGATATCTACATGAAAAAGCTTGCGCTTAGCACAGCACTGATCGTTTCCATGGGCCTGATCCAGACAGCACAGGCTCACCCAGAGCACAGTGGCTACCTGACTGAAAATGCAGATCACAACGTTTCCACCGGCTTTGGCGGCTGCTGGAAGATTGGTAACTGGAACAAAGACAAAGCTGAAGCACATTGCGGTGACAAAGCAGCGCCTGCACCGGTTGCTGTAAAAGCACCTGCGCCAGTGGTAGCACCAGCTGCACCTGCAGCGCCACAGTACGTCATGCAGGCCACTGAGCGCTCCCACATCGTATACTTCGATTTCAACAGCAGCCAGGTTAACGATATCAGCGATATTCTGACCACCGTCAGTGGCCTGGCAACGCTGGATAACATCACCCTGACCGGCCACACCGATCAGCGTGGCAGCAACGCCTACAACGATGCGCTGGCAGCCAAACGGGTAAACGCTGTTGCCGCAGCCCTGACTGATGCTGGCATTGCCAGCAGCAAAATCAGCACCGCATCACGTGGCGAAAACGCCCCGGCAATGAGCTGCTCCGATACTGGCGCAGAAAACTGCCAGAGCAAAAACCGTCGCGTAGAAGTAACCATCAATGGCGAGCAGCGCGTAAAGAGTAACTAAACGCAGCTTTAGCCATAAAAAGCGCAGCCTAGTGGCTGCGCTTTTTTTCGCCCGCTAGCTCTGAGTAATCAGCGACTTTCCAACATAAAAGTCACCGGGCCATCATTAATCAGACTAACCTGCATATCCGCCCCGAACTCGCCGGTAGCGACAACGTCATGAGCCAGCCGCGCCTGCTCAACAAAGTAATTATATAGTCGCTCACCCTCAGCCGGGCTAGCCCCGCGGGAGAAGCCGGGCCGGGTCCCCTTGCGCGTATCGGCCACTAGCGTAAATTGCGACACCAGCAACAAACCACCACCAACCTGCTGCACATTCAGGTTCATCTTCCCCTCTGCATCGGCAAAAATCCGATACCCCAGCAGCTTCTTCAGCAGCTTATCAGCATCCGCCTCAGCGTCCTCACGCTCAACCCCCAGCAGCACCAGAATACCGCCATCAATCGAGCCAATCATCGCATTATCAACCTCAACTGAAGCCCGCTTAACGCGCTGAATCAATGCTTTCATTCCGCCTCTCTATTCTCAACCCTGTGACGAAGCACCATTTTAGCCCACAACGGCCATCAAGCCAGAGAGCGCGCAAAATCATTCGTGGCGCGCACCAGGTTATCGGTAATACCCGGCTCAAAGGCTGAATGACCGGCATCGCGGACAATATGCAACTCAGCACGCGGCAATACCGCATGCAGCTCCAACGCCTGCTTAACCGGGCAGATTACATCATAACGGCCATGCACAATCACCGTCGGCAAGTGGGCAATTTTGTGCGCATCACGTAAAATCTGATTCGGCTCCATAAAGCCTTTATTCACAAAATAATGCGCTTCGATCCGTGCCATTGCTAATGCCAGGTGCGGCTCGGAAAAGTGCTCCAGCGCATCATGGCTGGGGTTTAACGTGGAGCAGCGCCCCTCCCAGACAGACCACGCTTTGGCAGCCGACATTCGCGCGATTTCATTACTCGACGTTAACCGCTGATAAAACGCGGATACCATATCATCACGCTCAACCTCAGGAATGACCGCTTCATAATCCTGCCAGTAATCCGGGAACAGCTGATTGGCCCCGTGCTGATAAAACCACTGCACATCGTCATCACGACACAGAAATATGCCACGCAGAATCAGCCCCAGCACATTTTTCGGGTGCGCCTGAGCATACAAGAGACTGAGTGTTGAGCCCCAGGAACCACCAAACAGCAGCCATTGATCAATACCCAGTGCTATGCGGATCAACTCCATATCACCGATCAGCGCGCCACTATGGTTATCTTCCAGACTGGCGTGGGGCGTTGAACGGCCACAGCCGCGCTGATCAAACAACACAATACGATACCGGGTCGGATCAAAAAAACAGCGATGCTGGGGTGATGTGCCGCCACCAGGGCCTCCATGTATAAACAGCACAGGTATCCCTTTGGGATTACCACTTTGCTCAACATAGATGCGGTGTCCCTCTCCAACATCAATCACCTGCTCGCTATAGGGGTGAAGTTCGGAAAATAGCGTCAGCATAAGCTCTCCTTCAGAAACCATATCCAGCACCGTCAGCGCTGTACTTTCCAACAGCATACACTGCCGTTCTGATAGATGTTCCAGCCAGCAGATAAAAACCATCACGCGAATGGAACTTTCTCTCAGTTCCTAAATCTATGCAGGGCACTCAATAACCTTACAACTGGCACCTGTCGTTATCCTTCACTGCCGTTGCATCAAAGTGAACAACTGTTCATATTGAGCTATGACTCAAGTATCAGATCAAGGAGCGTCTGCAGATGCAAATTTCCAGCACTGGCCTTTTATTAACCCTGCTGGCCATAACCGGCCACAGCCAGGCCGCCGACTCTGTCACCGAAAGGCTGAAACAACAGTTCAAGCGGCCCACCAGCATCCCTTTCCCAACGAACAACCCTTACAGTGCCGAAAAAGCACAGCTGGGTAAAATGCTGTTTTTTGATCAGCGCCTGAGCCGAAACTTCAACATGAACTGCGCAACCTGCCACAACCCTTCGCTGGGTTGGGAAGATGGTGTGCCCGGTGCCTTTGGTGGTCAGGGTGAAACTCTGAAACGTCATTCACCAACGACTCTTAACCTTGCCTGGGGAAATAGCTTCTTCTGGGATGGTCGCGCCCCCTCACTAGAGGAACAGATTCGTGGTCCGGTAGAGTCCGCTGCCGAGATGAATGTACCTCTCAGCACAGTTGCTGAACGCCTTAATAAAGTCGAAGGCTATCGCAACTGGTTCGCACGCGTATTCCCCGGCAAGGGCATTCAGGAAGACGGAATCCTCAAAGCAATCGCAACCTATGAGCGTACTCTGGTCTCAGGCACAGCCCCCTTTGATCGCTGGGTTGAAGGCGAAGAGAACGCGCTTAGC
>JAIBDV010000156.1 GCA_024686055.1 Neptuniibacter sp. | reverse complement strand
CCCGCGATAGCCCATTGCAGATTATCCGCCAGCAAGGCCGTAACCTGAGTACGATGAATTACTACCCAGCGCGTAGATACGAAAATGGCGCACAGATCAGCGCGATTGCACAGCCCGGTGCCAGGCCATTCCCGGTGAGGACACCGGTCCCACAACAGCGGCAAGACCGCACCCCACCAGGGTACACAGTACTCAGTGCAGCCGGTGTGGCGTTTTCTCACTCACCTGGCTGATAAAATCGACATCACTACCATCCGCTCCCAACACTCTCACCAGTGTCGGCCGACCATCCCGGTCCAGTTCCAGCAGGCCGATGCCACTGCCGTTGTGCAACCGCTTATCATCACTGCCCTGGGGCTTACGCGCGTTGAGCTTCATTCGCCGGCGGCGAGTGAAAAGGTTCAGCGGTGATTTGCTGCCAAACAGCGCAAGATTCACTCGATCAAACAGATTCAACAGCGTGTGGGGGAACTCGTTTTTCAACCCGCTGCAGGTGATCTGCCAGATCGACGGGCTGCTTTTTCGGCTGCGAATACGAATATCGTAGGCAAAGGAGTAATGGACATCACCGGACAGCACCACAAAGTTCTGAGGGGTGCGGGCATGCTGGAAAATATTCAGAATCACATTGGCAGAGCCCGGATGGGCCATCCAGTTCTCGGCATCCACCATCAGCGCCTGGCCAAACCAGGTAAAAATCCGCTGGACGATCTCGATCAGTTTGACCCCATAAATCGGTGCCGGGGAGACGATGATCACAGCGGGCTGGTTGAGCAGCTCCTGTTGTAGCTCAGACAATGCTTCCCAGTCCATCAAACCTGAGGGCCTACCAGCGCTGCTTTCTGAACGCCAGCGCCGGGTGCGGGTATCCAGCACCACCATTTTGGGCTGAGTTTCCAGGCTGTAATGCCACTGCTCAAAACCTAACAAATGGTCGATCACTGCAGCCTGGCGCGCATCATCCGGCTGCTGAAAGAACCCCAGCATCTGTGCCATGAAATCATCGTCGAAGCGTTCTGGCGCATTACCCCAGCCCTGGCAAAGCCAGTAGCCGATCAGGGTATTGCCGATAATCCGTTTTGAGAACGGGTGACCATAGGCCGTCTCTTCCCAGCCTCGGGTCAGGTTCCAGTCATCAGTGACATCATGATCATCAAAAATCATGTAGGTGGGCAGATGCGCCAGCAGCCGCTGAACCTGAGGCAGGCCGCCGACAAAGTGACGGATGCTGTTCTGTTCTTCTATATAGGTGTCGAGCTGGCTGTCGGGCACCTGTTCTTTGCTCAGTTCAAGGCTTAAGCCGTCCCACAGCTGTGGTGACCAGACCAGCAGATACATGGCCAGTACTTCGGCCAGGGTGATCAGATGATTGTCCGCGCTGTCGCTGGTAAAAATCGGCTTGCGCGCCCCGCCAAACACCCGGTCAACCATTGCCGCGCTGGCGCTGTCAGCAGGCAACAATTCATCACGGTGGTAGTAGCATTTTGTGCTGGCAAAAAGCCCGGCGCTATTGCTGACTTCCGCCCCTTCCAGCTGTTCCGGCAAGAGCCCCAGCCGTTCAATTACCTGGTGAATCGCCCCCAGCATCGGTCCGGCCACATCATCGGCATAGATCTGATCACCGGACATCATCAATAATGCCGGGCGTTGCTCGGCACTGCGCCCCTGGGCCTCCGTCAAGACAGTGTCCGCCCGCACCAGCGCATCATCACTGGGGTAATGGGGTTTACGGCAGGAGCCGTGCAGCACCGAATTAAGCTGCATTTTGCACACCAGCGACGGTGATGGCTCGTCGTCGTATACCAGCCAGGGCATCAGCTCGGCCAGGCCCTGCTCACCGCTGTCAGTTTGCAGACGCAGGTCATAGTGCAGGGTTTTCGCCTGGGGTAGCGGCGTACTAAACGACAGGTCTATCAGGCTGACAAAGGCCCGCTCTCCTACTTTAACCGTGGTGCAGCAATCATCACCCAGCGGCTGGTCCAGCAGAATATGGTGACCCTCGCGCAGGGTGAAGCGCAACGTCAGAGGGCGGCTGCTGACCAGCCAGAACACGGCCTGCTGAGGGGTCAGTTTACGTAAAATTGGCCCGGCCAGAATGGCAGGCAGTGAATCAGAAGAAGTGTTCGCTGAGGGTTGTAACACGGGCGCTCCCTGTCGGGTCTTACGGCTGACCGTTCTGGATAATAGGAATGAGAGCAGTCTGAAGCGCTGTGCTGAATACGGGATGAATCAGCACAGCCATTTAGCCTGCTTACTGGTCGATCAGGGCATCCAGCGGATAACCGCGGAATGGTTTGCTCTCCACCAGCACCACATGGCTGCTGATATTAACCATCCCCGGAATCACATCCAGCAGGCGGTCGTTAATCTCGTTGTAGCGCAGCATATCCGGAGCCACAACTTTGAGATACATATCAAACATACCGCTGACGGTATAGCACTCAACCACTTCGGGAATCGCTTCGGCTTTGGCCTGAAACGCCCGAAACGCATCGGTGCTCTGGTCTTTCAGGCTCACGGTGGCAATCACTGTCACACTGCGGCACAGCTTCGCCATATTAACCACCCCCAGATAGGGCCCGATCAGCCCTTCCTGCTCCAGCTTACGTACCCGGTTCAGGCAGGAACTGGGCGACAGGCCGACCCGTTCTGCCAGCTGCTGGTTGGTGATACGTGCTTCGCGTTGCAGTATCGAAAGAATATTTCGGTTTATCCGATCAAGTTGCATTAGCTGGTCCGATAAGAGGTCAGTGCCCACACAGAAAGTGGATGATATTCGGCCAATTTCGCCAATTACTAATGTAACCAGTGGATATTCGCCCGAAAGGCTAGTTTGAACGCTTCATAAACAGCAGGCAAGCAAATACGAATAATATTCTGTATAGAATGATTTGATACGTATTTTCTGAGTGATTCAGCCACAAATTAAACAGCTCATTTGGCGATTTCCCCACTAAACTTCCCTAACAAGACCAAAGCACCCACACCTGCCAGAGCGTTATTAAACGCCGTCACTCAGGTGAACATAATAAAGAGAGACGCCCTATGCTGCTGATTCGACCTTGCCAGATGCGGGACCTGGATGACCTGATGGAGATATCCCATGCCGTAGGCGACGGGATGACTTCAATGCCTGCCTGTGAGAATGCCTGGCGTGAAAAGCTGGCAGCCTCTACCCGTGCCTTCTCTGAGGCGGGAAAAGACGATGTTGTCAGCACCTGGTTTATGGTGATGGAAGATCACGACACCGGTAAAGTGGTCGGCACCACCGCGATCTACACCGGCATTGGATTGAACAAGCCGTTCTATTCTTACAAAATCTCCACGCTGGTCAGCAGCAGTTATGATCTGGACACCACCCGCCAGGCAAAAGTGCTGAGCATGGTAAATGACTACACCGGTGCCACCGAGATCGGCTCGCTGTTTCTGCTGCCTGCGTACCGTAAACCCGGCCTGGGCCAGTTTCTGTCCCGCGCCCGTTATATGACCCTGGCGGACTTCCCCCACCGCTTTGGCGAAACGGTCATGGCCGAGCTGCGTGGCTGGCAGGATAGCGAAGGCCGCTCACCGCTGTGGGACAACCTGGCCAGCAAATTCTTCGGCATTGATTTTCAGGAAGCGGTCAACACCACGGCGCTCAAAGGCACCCAGTTTATCTCTGATCTGATGCCTAAATATCCGATCTATATCGACCTGCTGCCTCAGGCGGCCCGCGATGTGATTGGTAAACCCCACGACTCCTCAGCACCGGCATTGAATATGCTGAAAAAAGAAGGCTTCCAGTTTAACGGCTATGTGGATCTGTTCGATGGTGGCCCTTCCGTTCAGGCCGCCGCTCAGGAAATCCATACTGTACGCGACAGCCATACGGCTGAATGCGTGATCAGCGAGACGATCGCTGATGATGCACCCCTGCATATGGTCAGCAACGGCCAGCTGGAGAACTACTGCGTCGCCCTGGCCCCTGCACAACTGAACAGCGAGGGCCAGCTGCTGATCAGCCGTACAACCGCCGATGCATTGCAGATTATCGAAGGGGGCCGCAGCCGCTTTATCGAATTCCGTCCGGCACAGGCGAATACCGCACAGTCACACCAGGCTGCCTGACAACCATCAGCGACAGCACCCGATTCTTGCTCTGTTGTTCACGCTTATTCCCCCGCTTGCACAGCGGGGATTTTTTGCGAAAAGTCAGGCGATGCAGAACGCATCGCCCGG
The DNA here is from genome assembly GCA_024686055.1 of Neptuniibacter sp. Classification (GTDB taxonomy): domain Bacteria; phylum Pseudomonadota; class Gammaproteobacteria; order Pseudomonadales; family Balneatricaceae; genus Marinobacterium_C. The sequence continues at coordinate 2,643 of JAIBDV010000156.1, read as the reverse complement.
AATGGCTCAGGGTGTCGCCAGAGGCTTACTTCAGTTCTGGGCTGATCTGGTCGATCAGTTCCTGTTCGCCAGCCTGCAGGTAAACCTGATCCTGTAAATCAACTGCCCACTCTTCTTTAGCAGCAATTTTTCCCAGCATCGCAACCGCTAACGCTTTTACGATAGCGACTTCAGACCAGATCGCCCCATTCAGACACCGCCAGTGATCATTATCACGACGTTTAGGGAAATCGATCTGCTCCTGACAGGTATCGCAGAACATCGCACAGCGATCAAAATCGGGCTCGTTTGGTACCGGCGGAATTTCAAAGATGCTCAGCGGCACCCCGCTATCACCACACATTTCACATTGCGCGCCACAACGGCGTACCAGATCTTTACCGAACAGCGACAGCTCCTGCTTACGCGCCTGGTGTTTATCACGTCCTTTAGCCATGAAAGGGTTGGCTCCTGGATAGTTACAAAGGGCGCAGCTTAGCGCAGAAAGGCGAATAATGCAGGGAGTATCAATCTTTGCATTGAGCACCACGCCTGGAGCAGCAGGCGTACATCTGATGGATGCACGCCGGTTACATTATCGGCCAACGACTTCTCTTGTTTTGTACAGTACCTGGTTTTTCAAAAAAGCGATCAGCGCACGTTTATCTGCCTCAGCCAGCGCATTAAACTGCCCCCGCGATGCAGCACTGTCCCCACCATGGAAATCAATTGCCTCTGCCAGCGTCGTTGCACGGCCATCATGTAAGTAAGGTGCCGTAGAACCCACACCCCATAACTCTTTGGTTAAAAATGTTGATTCACCCGTCCCCGCTTCGTCGACAGATTCCGCCAGACCAGCCCCCATATCATGACGCTTCAGGTCACCAAACAGGCGCACGATAGCACCACCGTTCGCCGTTTTTTCAAAGTTCCCCAGCCGGGTTAGCGTCCCGTTTTTATGTTCAATGATATTGTCCGGCAGGTCTTCAGTTAAGTTGAAGCGTATCGAGTTTTGCGGATCAATACCTTCAGCTAATGGGTCCTGACCCGCTGGAAAGGTTTTATCACGATAATCCGGGTGGCGGCTTGGCTCGCTAAACACCGGGTCGTTAAGCGTCAGTTGCGCTCTATGGCAGCTTTCACACCCCGTATCAACAAAGACTTGCTCACCTCGTGTGATTCTCCGTATTTCTCTAGTTGAGAGGGGGTCGATCAAACCAAGTTTTGACAACTCTTCTCTGGTGGTGGGCCGGGGCTGTGCTGCCTGGTAAATCACCATGGCAGTGATATCACCCACACTCAGCTCATCAACAACACCGTCGCCATCGCCATCAACACCCTTACCGGTAATCTCGACCGGCTGCATACCCAGCTCGTTGTGGCTGGCATCACGGACGAAGGCACGAATATTGGTCGTAATACCTTTCCACTCGACGGGTTTAACCAACAGGTCCGGGTCAATACCTGCTACCTCAGAGGCGTCCAGGCTGCCATCTGAATGTGCTGTTAACAAACCAAAATCAACACCCTTAGCAACCAGTGGCAACCGGACTGTCTGGCCACTTGATTGCGCCTGTGCAATCGCAGTAACTCGAACAATATCAAGCTCAGCACTCATCTCTTCCGCCAGCCGCTGTAGTGCGCCTATACCAAAGATATGCGGTGTTTGCCGGTTAATAAAATCTGAGACCTGGCCCGTGTGCTTAGGGTCGCGAATATTATTCATCACCGCACGCCCCGCCCCATCACCAAACGGTGTGCTGTGGCACACGTTACAACTTTGCGCATTTGGCCCGGTCACCCGTCGGGGGATATGAGAAGCCCACTGATTTTCTGCATCCAGATCCGCGCGGGGGACCAGCGAAAACCGCTGGCCGTTACCAATATTTGCCCCTACCCCATCACGGGCTGAAAATCGATGTTCAAATAATCTGTCGCCAACGTCAAAGGCTGTTTCAAATGCCTGAGCCTGAGCGCCCTCATCGATCATTTCATTTAACTGACCCTGGCTGATATGTAGCGGCGTGTTTTTCATCTCGCTAGCAAAAAGCGACAAACTCCCCAACAAACCAAGCGCAGTGCAACCCGCGCAAACCAGATGTAGTGAGGGTTTCAATAAACGGTTATTTTTCATCGCATTATTCCCTTAGTGATCAGAAATCAGTCAAGCCCGTCAAAAAAACTGCCGCAGACTACATACTCGAGCCCTCAGGCCACCGGGTTGAAAGCCGACAAGCGCATGATTTCCAGCGTTGAGTTACCAGGTTAGCACTCTATAAATGTGGGATTTTTTCCCACCGACAGGATTAGAGTATGTGGGATTTTTTCCCATGTAAAGTTTTTTGGCATAATTAACTCAGGCAAGGCGCTGGTGATCCGATGCAATATGCCAGGATCAGCAGTGGCACAGCAGTGCTATAGAGACTCAATCGAGTCGCACATCGTCACGGAATATCAGTCAGGCTGAAAGTCAGATGAAAGCAACAGTGGCCGTTGCTCAAGAGCAGAAGTCAGGGTCGAGCAGAGAAGAAATGTCAGGCGTGTAGATCCCGTACACCGTGCCGATAAACCCGGTGGTTTACAGGATCATGTAGCTGAAGCTCAGCGGGTCAGGATGGCTTATTAACGGTATCGCAGGCCCTTCCAGCAGCGCTGCAGTGGCTG
>JAIBDV010000410.1 GCA_024686055.1 Neptuniibacter sp. | reverse complement strand
TTCCTGTCCGGGATCTGCTTTTTCCTGCTGTCGGTGTTCAAGATCCGCGAATGGATTATCCACAGCATTCCGCTGTCCCTGCGCGGAGGCATTGGTGCAGGTATTGGTCTGTTCCTGGGCTTTATCGCGCTGAAAAATGCGGGCATCGTGGTCGATAGCCCGGCCACCCTGGTCACCATCGGTGATATGGGTAGCTGGAGCGCGATGATGGCGTGTCTGGGCTTTGTCATTATTGCGGCGCTGTTCTATCGCGGCATCACCGGCTCGGTGATGATCGGTATTCTGGCGGTGTCGGTATTGAGCATTGCCACCGGCCATGTCGAACTGAACGGTATCTTCTCCGCGCCACCAAGCGTGGCACCGACTTTTGCCAAACTGGATCTGGAAGGTGCGCTGCAGATCGGCCTGATCAGCATTGTGTTCTCGTTCCTGTTTGTCGATCTGTTCGATACCTCCGGCACTCTGATTGCCGTGGCGCAGAAAGGAGATATGCTGGATAAAGACGGCCGTCTGCCACGGCTGGGGCGTGCCCTGCTGGCGGATTCCACCGCCACCATGGCGGGCTCCGTGATGGGTACCTCCACCACGACCAGCTACATCGAATCCGGTGCCGGTATCGCCGCCGGTGGCCGTACTGGTCTGACTGCCGTTGTGGTCGGTTTGCTGTTCCTGGCCTGTCTGTTTATCTCGCCGCTGGCAGGTGCCATTCCAGCCTATGCCACCGCACCGGCGCTGTTCTTTGTTGCCGTATTGATGACCCACTCGCTGGTCAAAATCGACTGGGATGACATTACTGAAGCTGCCCCGGTAGTTATTGCTGCCGTTACCATGCCGCTGACGTTCTCTATCACCACCGGTATTGCACTGGGCTTTATCTCTTACACTGTGATTAAAGCGCTGACCGGCAAGTTTGATCAGCTCAATCCGGCACTGATCATCCTGTCGACACTGTTTGTGGTGAAAATGGCCTACTTCGGTTAACCATTCCTGTTTGATAAAGGGGCCTGCGGGCTCCTTTTTTAATGCAGCAAGGCCGCTGATCGCGCTGCCGCAAAAAAGTTTTCACTCCCTGGTCGTAACGATACTGGGAAGCCTGGCAGCACACCGTTAAACTCAACATTTAGTCTTATCTAACAAGAAGGTCGTACCATGAGCATTACCCGAATCGAAACCAACCAGCGCACCAGCCGTATTGTTATCCACAATGACACTGTTTACCTCTGCGGCCAGGTAGCAGCGGATGCCTCTGCTGATATTCAGGAGCAGACTCAGACCATGCTGGATAAGGTTGATGCCCTGCTGGAACAGGCAGGCAGCGACCGCGAGCATATGCTCAGCGCTACGCTTTACCTGCGTGATATGAAAGATTTCGCCGCCATGAACGAGATCTGGAATGCCTGGGTACCTACCGGTCACGCGCCTGCCCGTGCCTGTGTTGAGGCCCGCATGGCCCGTGCCGAGCTGCTGGTTGAGATCTCTGTTACCGCAGCCGTGAAAAAGTAATACCGCCACCTGCTCGCCCTGCACCTGCACGGCGAGCCCTGCCCCGAAATTCCCCTCCCGCATAAACCACGCACTGTCATACAATAGCCGCCCTGATAAAACGGACGAAAGGCTGGCGGCATGAATTTCGGACAAACCTGGTGGGGCGAGCAATGGCTGGCCGCGTTCAATGGCATTGATTACAGCAACCGCTTACCCCGTGGCCGAACTTACGCTAACAAGGGCAGCGTTACCCGCTTGCAGATCAGTGACACCCAGGTCAGCGCAAGCGTAACAGGCAGCCGCCGACAGCCCTATAAAGTCAGTATTGGCCTGAATATCTTCAGCCCGGCACAACAGGCAGAGATACTGGCACAGCTGACCGACAGCCCACCGTTACTGTCCCGGTTACTGAACCGCCAGCTGCCACCGGCGCTAAATGACATCCTGGCACAGCAGGCTATCCATCTGTTCCCCGATAGCTGGGACGATATGGATGCCCATTGCAGCTGCCCGGACTGGGCGGTGCCCTGTAAGCATATCGCCGCCGTGCTCTATCTGCTCTCGAATGAGATCGACAAAAACCCGTTTGAGATCTTCCGCCTGCACGGCATGGACCTGGTCAATGCTGTTGAGCAGCACACCGGCACCACACTACAGGCACTGTCCGAACCACCCCGTTATAACGCTGACTGGCACCACGAGCCCCAGGTTGATTACTGGCAGCGGCCCGATGCCCGCCACTATCAACATTTTGATCTGAGCACCCTGCCCGAACTGGCCGAACGCAGCTTCAGCATTCTGTCCAGCCAGACCCTGTTCCATCCCAAAAGCTTCCACCCCATCCTGAAAGCCCACTGCAAACGCGCTG